>JANOFW010000192.1:0-13418 GCA_031413835.1 Planctomycetia bacterium | reverse complement strand
GCGAGGCCCCGTGCGGCTTGAATGCGCGCGGCGCACCCGCGCCGGGAGGCCTTGATGGCTGACGCCCCCACCCCGTCCAAGCTCGAGCGCTGGCAGCGCGAGCGCTACGCAGAGGCCGTCGCCAAGGCCCCCGAGCGCCGGGCCTTCGCCACCTCCTCGGGCATCCCGCTCGAGCCCTGCTACGCCCCCCACCCGGCCCCCGCGGGGTGGGACGCCCAGGTCGGCCTGCCCGGCGAGGCGCCCTTCACGCGCGGCGTGCAGACGAGCATGTACCGCAGCCGCCTGTGGACCATGCGCCAGTACGCGGGCTTCTCGACCGCCGAGGAGAGCAACCGCCGCTACCGCGCGCTCCTCGCCCAAGGCACGACAGGCCTCTCCGTGGCCTTCGACCTGCCCACGCAGATCGGCTACGACCCCGACCACGCCCTGGCTCTCGGCGAGGTCGGCCGCGTGGGCGTCTCCATCGCCCATCTTCTAGACATGGAAACGCTGCTCGAGGGGCTGCCCCTCGAGCGAGTTTCCGTGAGCATGACGATCAACAGCACGGCCATCGTGCTGCTGGCGCTGCTCGTGGCCGTGGCCAAGCGACGCGGTCTGGATCCGAGGGGGCTGCGGGGGACGGTCCAGAACGACATGTTCAAGGAGTTCATCGCCCGCGGCACGCAGCGCCTGCCCGTGCGCCCCTCCTTGAAGCTGGCCACCGACCTGATCGAGCACGCCACGAGTGAGATGCCCGAGTTCAACCCCATCTCGATCTCGGGCTACCACATCCGCGAGGCGGGCTCGACGGCCGTGGAGGAGGTGGCCCTCACCTTGGCCGACGGCGTGGGCTACGTGGAGGCGGCGCTGGCGCGCGGTCTCGCCGTCGACGCCTTCGCGCCGCGGCTCTCGTTCTTCTTCAACGCGCACAACAACCTCTTCGAGGAGGTGGCCAAGTACCGCGCGGCGCGGCGCCTGTGGGCCTCGTTGATGCGCGAGCGCTTCGGCGCCAAGGACCCGCGCAGCCTGATGCTGCGCTTCCACACCCAGACGGCCGGCAGCACGCTGCAGAGCCGGCAGGTGGACGTGAACGTGGTGCGCGTCACGCTGCAGGCCCTGGCGGCGGTGCTCGGCGGCACGCAGTCGCTGCACACCAACGGCCGGGACGAAGCGCTGGCCTTGCCCAGCGAGGCCAGCGCCGTGCTGGCGCTGCGCACGCAGCAGGTGATCGCCTACGAGAGCGGCGCGGCCGACGTGATCGACCCGCTGGGCGGATCGCCCTTCATCGAGCGCCTGACCGACCAGATCGAGACCAAGGCGCGGGCGATCCTGGCGGAGATCGATCGCCTGGGCGGCACGCTGGCGGCCGTGGAGGCCGGCTACCCGCAACGCCTGATCGAGGCCTCGGCCTACGAGGCGCAGCGGCGCATCGAATCGGGTGCGGACGTGGTGGTGGGCGGCAACCGCTTCACGGAGACGGGTGACGTGCAGACGCCGACCTTCATACTGGACCCCGCGGTCGAGGGCCAGGCCGTGTCGCGCCTGCGCGCGCTACGCGAGAGGCGCCCCGCTGCCCCGCAGCGGGCCGCGCTCGCGCGCCTGGACGCCGACGCCGCGGCGGGCAAGAACCTGTTCGCCGCCGTGCTCGCAGCCGTCGAGGCACAAGCCACCCTGGGCGAGATCATGGACACGCTCGAACGCCGCTACGCCCGCGCGTGAGTCGGCCCCCGCCTCCGCCCCCCGAGCCCCCCGGACCTCAGCCCCACGCGCGGAGCGCCCGACTCTCCATGCTGGCGGCGGCGGCGTTGTTCAGCACGGGCGGCACGGTCATCAAGGCCACGAGCTTCACGGGCTGGCAGGTGGCCGCGCTGCGCTCGGGCGTGGCCTGCGTGGCGCTGCTGGCTCTCTCGCGCGCCGCGCGCCGCGGCTGGACCTGGCGCACCCCGCTCGTGGGACTGGTCTCGGCCGTGACGCTGATCCTGTTCGTGAGCGCCAACAAGCTCACCACGGCGGCCAACGCGATCTTCCTGCAGGCCACGGCTCCGCTCTACCTGCTGCTGCTCTCGCCGCTGCTGCTGCGCGAGCGCGTGCGGGCGAGCGACGTCGGCTTCATGGCCGTCCTCGCGGCCGGGCTGGCGCTCTTCTTCCTGGGCAGCGAGGCGCCGCGCGAGACGGCCCCAGATCCCGCCCTGGGCAACCTGCTCGCCGCGGCCAGCGGCCTCACCTGGGCTCTGACCATCGCAGGTCTGCGCTGGTTGGCGCGGGCCACGCCGGGCGAGGGGGGCGCGGGGGGCGCCGCCGTTCCGGCCACCGTGGCCGCCAACGGCCTGGGCTTCCTCGTGTGCGCGGCCTTCGCCTTCCCGCTGGGCCCCACGACGGTCGGGGACTGGGCCGCCGTGGTGTTCCTGGGCGTGTTCCAGATCGCGCTGGCCTACCTGTTCCTGACCGCTTCCATGCGTCGCGTACCGGCCTTCGAGGCGGCCCTGCTGCTGCTGCTCGAGCCCATCCTGAGCGCACTCATCGCCGCCGTGGTCCACGGCGAGTGGCCCGGCCCCTTCGCCCTGGCCGGCTGCGGCCTGATCCTCGCCGCCACCCTGGGCCACGCGCTCCACGCGGCCCGGGGCGGCGGGCGCACCGGGTCGTAGTCTCGCCCTCCGTGCGGGCTGGCGTAGAGTCCGAGCCATGACCGCCCTCGCCGCTGCCTCGCTGTTCCTGTCCCCTGGCCGCCGCGGTCGTCCGGCCGACGACCCGATCTTCGCGCTCAACGCCGAGGCCAACGCGCGCAAGGCCAAGGGCGAGAAGGTGATCAACGCCACGCTCGGCGCGCTGCTCGACGACGCGGGGATGCTGGCCGTCCTGCCCACGGCGGCGCGCGTGGTGAAGGAGGTCCCCAGCGGCGAGTGGGCCGCCTACGCCCCCATCGCGGGCACGCCCGCCTTCCTCGCCGCCGCCATCGCCGACACCTTCCCCACGCGGCCCGCGCTGCGCGAGAGCGCCGTCGCCGTCGCCACGCCCGGCGGCACCGGCGCGCTGCGCCACGCCATCGCCGCCTTCCTGGAGCCCGGTCAGCGGCTGCTGACCACCTCCTTCTACTGGGGGCCCTACGCCACACTGACCGACGAGACCGAGCGCGGGCTCGACACCTTCCCCATGTTCGACGCGGCCGGCGCCTTCGACCTCGGCGGGCTCGACCAGGCGCTGGCACGCCACGTGGCCGAGCAAGGCCGCGCGCTCCTGATCCTGAACGACCCCTGCCACAACCCCACCGGCTACTCGATGAGCGCAGCCGACTGGGCCGGCGTGGCCGAGGTCGTCCGGCGCCACGCCGCCCGGGCCCCGGTCGCGGTCCTGCTCGACGGCGCCTACTGCGCCTACGGGCCGGCCGGCAACCTCGAACGCCCGGTCGCCGCCCTCGCCGCGCTGACCGACCGCGCCCTGCTGCTGGTGGCCTGGACGGCCTCCAAGACCTTCACGCACTACGGCCTGCGCGTAGGCGCGCTGATCGCCGTGGTGCCCGACAAGGTCCAGCGCGCCGACATCCAGGCCGCGCTCACCTTCGCCTGCCGCGGCACCTGGTCGAACTGCAACCGCGGCGGGCTCTTCGCCGTCACGCGGCTGCTGACCGACCCCGTGCTCTCCACGCAGGTCAAGGCCGAGCGCGCGGAGCTCGCACGCCTGCTCGCGGGCCGCGTGGACGCGTTCAACCTGCACGCACGTCAGGCGGGTCTCACCTACCCGCCCTACGACGGCGGCTTCTTCGTGACCGTGCTCACGCCCGAGGCCGCGAGCGTGGGCGCGGCGCTGCGCACGCAGGGCGTCTTCGTGGTGCCCGTGGACGGCGGCCTGCGCCTGGGCATCTGCGCGGTGCCGGCGGCCCAGGTCCCCGAGCTGGTCTCCGCCCTCGCCCGCGGCCTGTGACCGGCGTGCGCGCCGCGCGGGCCCGCCCATGACGCCCATCACGCTGCGCCTGCTCGAGATCTTCCGCATCGGCCTGGGGCCGAGCAGCAGCCACACCGTGGGACCGATGCGCGCGGCGGCGCGCTTCCGCGAGGGCGCGCTGGCACGCGCGATCCTGCCCGAGCGCATCGAGGTGGACCTGAAGGGCTCGCTCTCGGCCACGGGCCGCGGACACGGGACCCAGCAGGCGGTGCTGGCCGGTCTCCAGGGCTGGGATCCGGAGACCTGCGACGTGGACGCGGTGCATGCGCTGCCCACGACGCTGGCCGCCGATCCGCATGTGGGGTGGGGCGCGGGGAGGGTGAAGATCCACCCCGACCAGGTGCGCTTCCTGACGCACGCGCAAGGGCGCGACGAGGGGCTCGCGCACCCCAACACGCTGGTGCTGCGCGCGCTCGCGGCCGACGGCTCGGTGCTGCTCGAAGAGGCCTGGTGCTCCGTGGGCGGCGGCTTCGTCTGCCGCCCCGAGTGGATCTCGCGCCCGATCGCGCATCCGGATCTGCCTCCCCCACGCCATCCCTTCCACAACGGCGCGACGCTGGTGGCCGCGGCTCGCGAGGCGGGCCTGCCCATCGGCGAGGTGGTGCTGGAGAACGAACGCGGCTGGGAGCGCGCACCGGGCGAGATCAGCGCGGGCCTGGACCGCGTCTGGGACGCCATGCGCGCCTGCATCGCCCGCGGTCTGGCGCACGAAGGCGTGTTACCCGGCGGTCTGGGCATGCGTCGCCGCGCGCGCGACCTGCTGCGGCGCGTGGACGAAGGCGTGGTCGAGCCCGGCTACGCCGACGCGGCCCGCGCGCAGGCCTACGCCTTCGCGGTCAACGAGGAGAACGCCGCGGGCGGACGCGTGGTCACGGCCCCCACCAACGGGGCGGCAGGCATCGTTCCCGCCTGCCTGGCCGAGATCGCCGAGCGCTGGAGCCTCTCGCGCCCGCGCATCCACCGGGCCCTGGCCACGGCCGGCGCCATGGGCATGCTGATCAAGACCCACGCCAGCATCTCGGGTGCCGAGGTGGGCTGCCAGGGCGAGGTGGGCGCGGCCACGGCCATGGCCGCCGCCGCGCTCTGCGAACTGCTGGGCGGGACCCCGGAGCAGGTCGAGTACGCGGCAGAGATCGGCATCGAGCACAACCTGGGCCTGACCTGCGATCCCTTGAAGGGCCTGGTGCAGGCGCCCTGCATCGAGAGGAACGCCATGGGCGTCACCAAGGCCTGGAGCGCCGCCCAGCTGGCCCTCCACAGCGACGGCCAGCACCTGATCAGCCTCGACCGCGTGATCCGCGTCATGCGCCGCACGGGCGAGGACATGAAGCGCGAATACAAGGAAACGAGCGAGGGGGGGCTCGCGGTGAGCCTGCCCGAGTGTTAGAGACGGTCCCCGCGAGCCCCCCCTGCTCGTTTCCATACACGACCGCAGGCCCGTGAGGGGCCGGGAGCAAGCCGCATGATCGTGCTGAGCAACATCGGGACGCTGTACGACGGGACGTCGGCGACCAAGCAGGCAGTGAAGCGGGGCGTCGATTTGTGGATCGAGGGCGGCAAGGTCAAGGCCGTCAAGCCGCACGGCAAGGGCGAGAAGGTGGGGCCCGACCACACGGTCGTGGACTTGAAGGGCCTCACGGTCACGCCGGGCCTGGTGGACTGCCACGGCCACATCACGGTGCTGGGTCTCTCGCACGCCGCGATGGAGAAGGGCAACGGGCCCGAGGCGCTGCTCTGGGTCGAGCGTGTGCTGGCCCTCACGTTGGTGGACGGCGGCGTGACCACGATGCGCGACGTCGGCGGGGCCACCCACCGGATGAAGCGGCTCGTGGGCGACGGCACCTGGATCGGCCCGCGCTTGAAGATCGCCATCTGCATGCTCTCCACCACGGGCGGGCACGCCGACTTCCGCGGGCCCGACCGCTGCCACGCCGAGATCTCGCGCCTGTGGCCCGAGATGGGCGGGAGGCCGTCGAGCATCGTGGACGGGCCCTGGGAGTGCCGTAAGCGCGTGCGCGAGATCGCCGCCTGCGGCGCCGACCTGATCAAGCTGTGCACCTCGCCGGGCGTGGCCAGCCCCGGCGACGCGCTCGAGCACCGCGACTTCACAGCCGAGGAGATCGCCGCGATCACCGACGAGGCCGGCGCACGCGGGCTCAAGGTGGCGGCGCACGCCCACAGCGCCAGCGGCATCCTGCTGGCCATCGAGAACGGCGTCTCCGACATCCAGCACATCTCCTTCCTCGATGAACGCCTGGCCGAGAAGGCCCACAAGCGCGGCTGCAGCGTGACGCCCACCTCCTGGGTGACGCACGCGCTGCAGACGGCCGAGGGGCTCTCGGCCTTCGTGCGCGAGAAGGTCAAGCAGGTGGGCGAGGTGCACGCCAAGGCCGTCGCGGCCGCGCGTCGGGCCGGCCTCCCGATCCTCGCGGGCACCGATCCGGTGCTGCCGGGCATGCACGGCAGGAACCACCAGGAACTCGTGTACCTCGTCAAGGACGGGCTCACGCCCCTCGAGGCCTGGTTCGCCATGACCGGCCGCGCCGCCCCCGCCATCGGCCAGGGCGACGCCGGCACGCTCGTCCCCGGCCAGCGCGCCGACCTGCTGGTCTCGAAGGGCGACGTGCTCGAGAAGCCCGAGCTGTTCGAGAAGGGCGCCCTGGTCGAGGTGTTGAAGGACGGCCTCGCCTACCGCGGCGGGCTGCCGGCGCTCCCCCAGCACACCTGGCTAAGCGGCGTACGCGCCGCGCTGGCACCGCGTTGAACGCCCTGCGGGACTAGGATCCCCGGACCGGGTGCGCCGCGCCCGGCCCTGGGAGGCCACGCCATGTGCCCGACGACTGCCCGCCGCCCCGCCCTGCGTCACGCGCCGCTCGGGGCCGTGCTGCTGCTCCTGGTCGGATTCCTCGGCCAACGCGCCGCAGAGGCCGAGGACCCGCCCACCTTCGCCGAGCTCGTTGCCGCCTACGATGCGGCCGACAAGCTCAATGACGTGGAGACGCGCGTCCTGCTGCTGCCCCAGCTCTGCCGCATCGCGGCCGAGGCCACCTTCGACGAGAAGGACGACGCGGCCCGGCGGCGCGTGGAAGGCGACCGCAAGAAGGCGCACTCGCTGTGCCGCAAGGCCATCGTCCACCCGCGGCGCGTGCTGATCCTCGCGGGTCTGGACGGCTACGGCATCCTGGCGCTGCCCGGCACCTCCGACGACCTCAAGAACCACGCCGGACGGCAGGCCAGCGAGCGGCGTCCGCAGGAGGTGCGGCTAGCGGCGATCCGCGCCTGGGGTCTGATCCACGACCCGGGCACGCACGTGCTGCTGATCGACCACCTGCGGCTGCCCTCGCGCCAGCCGGAGGCGGCCGAGCGCGCCCTGGCCGCCGTCGAGGCGCTCAAGGACTTCCGGCACGTGCCGCGGGGGCTCAAGCGCTTCGACCTGCTGCGCGACGTGATGCTGCTCTTCGAGGCCCTGCGCGACGCCAGCGGCGTCAACACCGGCCTGGTGCGCAGCGCGGACTCGACCCACTGGTACGCGTTGCTGGAGGCCCACCTGGTGGTGCTCTTCAACGTCTTGACCGAGCAGGGCCACCTGGGCTTCGCCCAGTGCCTCGCCTGGTGGCGCGCCAACCGCCATGAAGTCCGTGCCGGCCGGCTGTAGGGCCGAAAGCCCCGGCCGGGGGCGCCTGGAGGCACCCGCAGGCCCATGCCGGCCCCCGGGCGCGGGTCGGCGCTACGGGGGGAACCCCGGCCCGGTAGCATGGAGGGGTTCCTGGGAGGGAGCCCCCATGCGTTGGAAGCTGCACCTGCTGTCGTTGGTCGGCGCACTCGCGCTGCTCGCGCCGCCGGCGAAGGCCGACTTGGCCGAGGGCGACGCCGCCCCGGAGTTCGAGGGCACGGAGTTCGTCAACACCGAACCCTGCTCGTTCAAGAGCCTGCGCGGCCACGCCGTGCTGGTGGAGATCTTCCGCACCTGGTGAGGCCCCTGCGCGACCCAGGTGGTTCACCTGGACGAGCTGCAGGAGAAGTACGCCGCCAAGGGGCTGACGGTCATGGCCATCACCAACGAGGGCCGCAGCCTCGTGGACGCCTTCGTCGCCAAGACCTCGGCCAAGCATGCGATCGTGATCGAGTCCACCGACAGCGCCAAGACCTTCGACATCAAGGGCTACCCGACCTCCTACCTCATCGGCCCCGACGGCAAGATCCTGGCCGCCGGCCACCCGAGCGAGGAGCAGATCGAGGCGGCGCTGCTGCTGGTGCGTCTGGCGCCAGAGCTGCCCAAGGCCCTGGCCTCGATCGAGCCCTCCATCAAGAAGGAGAAGTGGGCCGACGCGCGCGCCAAGACGCAGAAGCTGATCGACGGCGGCACGCTCACGGCCGACGAGGACAAGGACGCCGCCACCAAGCTGGTCACCTGGATCGACTGGCTGGCCCAGAGCGGCGTGGACGGCGCCAAGTCGGCCGGCGAGAAGGGCCGCTGGTACGAGGCGGCGGAGCTGCTCGAGGGCGTGAAGGCCGACTTCAAGGGCCTGCCCCAGGCGCTCGAGGCCGACACCCAGCTCAGGGCCATCCTGGCCGACAAGGACAAGAAGGACGACGTCACCTCCTACGGCAAGCTGCTCAAGGCCAAGGCCACCCAGCGCGAGAAGGACTTGAAGCCCAAGGAGGCCCTGCCCCTCTTCAAGCCGATCGCCAGCAAGTTCGAGAACACGCGCGCCGGCAAGGCCGCGGCGGAGATCGTCCGCCAGCTCGAGGCCGACGCAGGGAAGTAGCAGAGGCTGCTACTTCCCTAGGTAGCGGCCGTCACCGCTCCGCGGTGTCGGCTGGCTCACTTTCTGAACGCCGACGGCGCCGTCGGCGGCAGTCCCGTCAACGCGCCGTCAGGTTCGTGACGCCATCGTCGGGCGAGGCAGAATCGTGGCTTCGCCCCCGACGGAGTCGCCCGCCATGCGCCTGCTCTCGTGCCTGCTCGCCTTGGCCCTGCTTGCCGGCCCCGCGCCTCTCCCCCTCTCGGCAGACGAGGCCACCGAGGCCGCCAAGGAGCGCGAGATCGCGGCCCTCCAGGTGGAGGTGACGCGGCTCAAGGCCGAGGTCGCACGCCTGGAGGCCCTGGTGGCGCGGCTCTCGAGCGGGGCCGGCGCGCCGAGCACGACGCCGGTGGCGCCGGCGCCGGCCGACCTGAACCAGGGGCAGGAGTCCTCGCGCGAGCAGCTGAAGTACCTGCTCTACCTCTACCGCGCCTACAAGCCGCCGGCCGGAGCGCCGCTCCACCCGGCGCTCGACGGCAAGCGCTTCGTGCTCTACCTCGTGGCGGTCAACCAGCTCGAACGCACGAACGAGGGCCCGCTCAAGATGCTCTTCAGCCCGGCGGACAAGGCGCTCGCCTTCCCGGGAACCGCGTCCTACGCGGGGGTGACCCTCGAGGCCCTGGCGCAGCGCTCCTTCCCCGCGCTCACCTCCTACGCGGGCCGGCGCAACGCCGGGAAGGAGCTGGCCATCACCGCGACCTCCGCGCCCGACAAGACCGCGCTCTTCGCCGACATCTCCTTCTCCGACGGCGCGCTGGTGGGCTTCCTCGACGGCAAGGTGCGCTACCTGAACCGCCAGGGACTGGGCCTGGGCCCCACCGATCCGATCGTGGCGGGCCCGACCTCCAAGAGTCCGCTGCTCCAGACGCTCTCCTCCGAGTGAACGCGGGGCCGCTGCGCGGCCCCCGGTTCACTCGATAGGGGGAAGGAAGCGCGGGCGTGCGGTAGGCTGCGCGGCCATGGCCCTGCCCCCCGCGCCCCCCCACCACTCCGCACGCCTGGGTGCGTTGGGACCGGTGGATCACATCGGGATCGCGGTCCGCAACCTGCCGGAGGGCAAGCGGCTCTATGGAGAGACGCTGGGTCTGCGGCTGCTGTTCGAGGAGGAGGTCGCGACGGAGCAGGTCCGCGTGGCCGGCTACGACGGCGGCGGCGTGCGGCTGGAGCTTTTGGCCTCCACCGATCCGCAAGGCCCCATCGCCCGGTTCGTCGAGAAGCGCGGGCCGGGCATCCACCACGTCTGCTACCGCGTGGAGGACATCCGCGCCACGCTGGCCGCGCTCAAGGCCCGGGGCATCGAGCCCCTGGGCACGGCGCCGCGGCCCGGCGCGGGGGGCTGCCAGGTGGCCTTCGTACATCCCAAGGACGCGGGCGGCGTGCTGGTGGAACTCTCGCAGCACCCGCCGGGAGGGCCTGTGCATGGCCACTGAGACGCCGAACGGGGCCGGGAGGCCGGGCCAGGACGACCCTCGCATCGCCGACCTGCGCGAGCGCCGGCAGGCGTCGCAGCTCGGCGGCGGGGCCGAGGCCATCCAGAGGCAGCACGAGCGTGGCAAGCTCACCGCCCGCGAGCGCTTGGACCTGCTGCTCGACCCGGGCACCTTCGAGGAGCTCGACGCCTTCAAGGCCCACCGCTGCCGCGACTTCGGCATGGACTCGAAGCACTACCCCGGCGACGGGGTGGTGGCGGGCTGGGGCCGCGTGGACGGGCGCGTGACGGCCGTCTTCGCCCAGGACTTCACCGTCTTCGGCGGCTCGCTCTCGCAGGCCAACGCCGAGAAGATCGTCAAGGTGCTCGAGCTGGCCATGAAGATCGGCTGCCCGGTGGTGGGCTTGAACGACTCGGGCGGCGCGCGCATCCAAGAGGGCGTCGCCTCGTTGGGCGGCTACGCCGACATCTTCCTGCGCAACACCTTGGCCTCGGGCGTCATCCCCCAGCTCTCCGGCGTGCTGGGCCCCTGTGCGGGCGGGGCCGTCTACTCACCGGCCATCACCGACTTCATCGTCATGGTGGAGGGCACCTCCTACATGTTCGTCACCGGGCCCGGCGTGGCCAAGACGGTGACCCACGAGGAGGTGACCAGCGAAGAGCTGGGCGGAGCCTCGGTCCACAGCGAGAAGTCGGGCGTGGCCCACTTCCGCGCGCCCGACGACGCCGGCGCGATCGCGATCCTGAAGCGGCTGCTCTCCTTCCTGCCGCAGAACAACAGCGAGAGCCCGCCCTTCCGCGCCACCAGCGACCCCTCCGACCGCATGGAGGAGCGCCTCAACTCGCTCGTGCCCGCCGACACCAACCGCCCCTACGACATGCGCGAGGTGCTGCGCCTGGTGGTGGACGAGGGCGACCTGCTCGAGGTGCACGCGCACTACGCTGAGAACGTGATCGTGGGCTTCGCACGCCTGGGGGGACGCGCCGTGGGCCTCGTGGCCAACCAGCCGCAGGTGCTGGCCGGCTGCCTCGACATCCACGCCAGCGTGAAAGCCGCGCGCTTCGTGCGCTTCTGCGACGCCTTCAACCTGCCGCTGGTGACCTTCGAGGACGTGCCCGGGTTCCTGCCGGGCACCGACCAGGAGTGGAACGGCATCATCAAGAACGGCGCCAAGCTGCTCTACGCCTACTGCGAGGCCACGGTGCCCAAGCTCACCGTGATCACGCGCAAGGCCTACGGCGGCGCCTACGACGTGATGAGCAGCAAGCACATCCGCGGCGACCTCAACCTGGCTTGGCCCAGCGCGGAAGTGGCCGTCATGGGCAGCAAGGGCGCCGTGGAGATCATCTCCAAAAAGGAGATCTCTTCCGCCTCCGACCCGGCGGCCGCCCAGGCGCGGCTCGAGCGCGAGTACCGCGAGCGCTTCGCCAACCCCTGGGTGGCGGCCGAGCTGGGCTACGTGGACGACGTCATCGAGCCGCGCACCACCCGCGCGCGGCTGATCAGCGCGCTGGCGGTGCTCGAGACCAAGCGCGACAAGAACCCGCCCAAGAAGCACGGGAACATCCCGCTGTGAGCACCGGCACTGTGAGCACCAGCGCTGTGAGCAAGACACTGTGAGCGCCGGCGCTCCGCGCCCGATCAAGAAGCTGCTGGTGGCCAACCGCGGCGAGATCGCCGTGCGCATCATCCGCGCGGCGCACGAGGCGGGCCTCGCGACGGTGGCGGTCTACTCCGACGCCGACCGCACGGCCTTGCACGTGCGCGGCGCCCACCAGGCCGTGCGCCTGGGCCCCCCGCCGCCCAAGGAGAGCTACCTCTCCATCCCGGCCGTGCTCGCGGCCGCGAAGGCCACGGGCGCCGACGCCGTGCACCCGGGCTACGGGTTCCTCTCGGAGAACGCCGACTTCGCCGCCGCGGTCGAGGCCGCCGGGCTCATCTTCGTGGGACCGCCCCCCGCCGCCATGGAGGCCATGGGCGACAAGGTGCCCGCGCGCCGCGCCGTGGCCGCGCTGGGCGTGCCGATCGTGCCCGGCGCCGAGATCGAGGACGCCCACGACGCCAAGGCGCTCGCGGCCGCGGCCACGCGCGTGGGCTTCCCCCTGCTGGTCAAGGCCTCGGCCGGCGGCGGCGGCAAGGGCATGCGCCTGGTGACGCGCCTGGACGACCTCGCCGAGGCCGTCAAGCGCGCCGCCTCCGAGGCCGTCACGGCCTTCGGCGACGGCACCGTGTTCCTCGAGCGCTTCGTGACCGGCCCGCGCCACGTCGAGATCCAGGTGCTGGCCGACGCCCACGGCCACGTCGTGGCCCTGGGCGAGCGTGAGTGCTCGGTGCAACGCCGCCACCAGAAGGTGATCGAGGAGTCGCCCTCCTGCGCGCTCACGCCCGCCCTGCGCCGCACGATGGAGCAGGCGGCGATCACCATCGCGCGTGCCTGCGGCTACCGCAGCGCCGGCACGGTCGAGTTCCTGGTGGGCGCCGACGGCGGCTTCTACTTCCTGGAGATGAACACACGCATCCAGGTGGAGCACCCGATCACCGAGGCGCGCTTCCGCGTGGACCTGGTCGGCGAGCAGCTGCGCATCGCGCAGGGCCTGCCGATCTCCTTCGGCGCCGCCGTTCCGGTGCCCGAGGGCCATGCGATCGAGGCCCGCATCTGCGCCGAGGACGCCGACGCCGGCTTCCTGCCCTCCACGGGGCGCCTGGGCGCCGTGCAGCTGCCCGGGGGCCCCGGCATCCGCTGCGACGGGCACGTGGTGGCGGGCCAGGAGATCACGCTCCACTACGACAACCTGCTCCTGAAGCTCGTGGCCCACGCCGCCGACCGGCCGCAGGCCATCACGCGTCTGAAGCGTGCGCTGCACGAGGTGCGCCTGCCGGGCGTGACGACCAACCTGCCGCTGCTGCTGCGCACGCTGGACGACCCGCGCTTCGTGGCGGGCCGCTACGACACCTCGATCCTCGAGGGCAGCGCGCCTCGGGCCCCTGAGGCCGACGACATCGTGCCCATCGTGGCCGCGGCGCTGGCGCTCCACCGCCGCGCGCCCGCCACGACGCCGCCCCCCGCGCCGGGCGCCGCAGGAGGCGGGCTCTCGCCCTGGGTGCGCGCCGGCCGCGAGGACTGGGGGCGGTCCTGAAGTACTTCGTGGAGTGGGCCGGGCGTACGCGCGAGGTGGAGATCCGCCTCGTGGAGGGCCGTTCGCGCGTGTTCGTGGACGGCGTGCCCCACGAGGCCGAGGTGGCCGTGGCCGGCGACGACGGCCTC
>JANOFW010000191.1:0-1864 GCA_031413835.1 Planctomycetia bacterium | reverse complement strand
GGCCTGCTCGCGGAGCGCCAGCGCGGCGTAGGCGTGGGCCCGCAGGTAGGCCTCGGCGCCCGAGGTCGGAGCCGCCATCCGCGCGGCGGCGGCCTCGGCCTCGGCGCGCTTGCCGCCCACCGCCAAGACGTAGAGGCCCTCGGAGCCGACGAGGTCCTTCCAGCCGCTGGCATGGCGGGCGATGCCCTCGGCGAACGCTCCCCCGTCGGCCCGAACGCCCGTGGCGGCCTTCTGCTGGGCGAGCATCACCATGCTGAATGCGCACAGCGTGCCCTCGCGAGCTCCCCAGGCGGCGCGTACGGCCTCGATGAGCCGCGTGCCGTGCTCCACCGTCCCGACGTGGCAGATCGCCTGCAGGTGGAACTCGATCGTCGCCGGGGACTGGGGAGCGCTCGTGAGCAACGGCGCCCATGCTTCCAGGGCTTCCTCCGGACGCTGGGCACCCCGCAGGAGCTGTCCGTGCACGTAGCGGACGAGGGTAGCGAAGGTAGCGCCGGTCCGCGCGACGCCCTCCCGCGCCGTCTCCAGCGCTTCCTCGCGGCGGTGTAGGCGCCACAGCGCGTTCGCCACGTACACCCAAGCCTGCCCGTCGGTCCCGTCCAACGCCAGCATCTCCCGCCCTGACGCGAGGGCCTCCTCGTCGCGACCCAGCCGCTCGAGCGTGGCGGTCCGCTGCGACAGCAGAACGCTCGCGCGCGGGTACTTCGCCCGGCCCTCGTCGGCCAGGGCCAGGGCCTCCTCCAGGCGACCCACCTCTCGCAGGATGCCCACCCCCTCGTCGTAGACCACGTCGTCGGCCACGCCCGCGGCCACCGCCTTCTTGACCTCGGCCAGGGCGTCGTCCACCCGGTCCAGCCCGCGGTAGCACTCCATCGCGATCCGTACGGTGTTGCGATCGAAGAGCCCGAGCTGGTTGGCATGGCGCAGCGCGGTGAGCGCCTCCGTGGGCTTGCCCACGCGGCTGAGAGCGTCGCCCAGGTTCGACCACCAGTCACGGTCCTGCGGCTGTAGCCGCGTGAGCGCCTGCGCAGCTTCCAGGTAGCCCGGCCAGTCCTCACGCTCCGCGCACGCATGGCTCAGGGAGCTCCAGGGGCCGGGATCGTCCGGCATCAGGGCGATCAGCTCGCGGGCGGCTCGCTCGACCTCGGGCCAGCGCCGCGCGCCGCGGAGGAACTGCAGCAGGTTGCGGCGGCAGCTCGCGCACGACGGATCGGCGGTGATCGCGCGCCGCATCACCTCGATGGCCTCGTCCACGGCGCCGGCGGCGTGGAGGATCGGCCCCGCATGGTGCAGCGTGGTGGCGCCCGGATCCCGCGCGATCGCGGTCCGCGCGAGGGTCGCGGCCTCCTCGGTGCGCCCCAGCCCCGAGAGCGCGCGGGCCTTCACGACGGAAGCCTCGCTCGAGCCCAGGTCGAGGGCCAGGGCGCGATCGGCCAGATCCGCAGCCGCCTGGTGCCGACCGAGCCGCCCATGCATCAGGGCCAGCGCCAGGAGGTGTTCCCCGCGCTGCGCGTCCGTGGCCGCCAGGTCACAAGCCTTCTGCTGCAACCGGAGCACCTCGGCCATGTCCGGCGCGGCCGCCGACCACAGGCAGTTCGCCCGGCGGGCCCACGACTCGGCGTACTCGGGCTTGTCCTCCACCATCGCCTGGGTCGCCTCGTCCTGCCACGCCCAGGGGAGCCCCCAGCCCCGCAGGACGTCCACGATCTGCACGTACCCCAGCGCGTCCTTGCGCCCCGTCTGACGCACCGTGGCGAGCGCGCCTTCGAAGACGCCGCGCGCGCGCGTGCGCTCGCCCAGCTGCCACCACACGCTCGACATGCGCATGCGCACGTGGGGCCACGACACCTCCACGGCCGGCTCG
>JANOFW010000190.1:0-2005 GCA_031413835.1 Planctomycetia bacterium | reverse complement strand
GCCCGGTATCTGCACCACCTGCCCTTGGCTCTCCCTCGGCTGGTGCGCCGAGGGGATCGACGCGTTGGGCACGGACGTCCGGGGGGCCGGGGGGGCGGGCGGCCCGTGCGGGGCGTAGCATCGCTCCCGTGAGCCGCATTCACCTCCTCGCTGGGCTGCTCTTCGTCGCGTCGTGGGCAGGCGCGGCCGCGGCCGACGAGCAAGCACAGGGACTGCGCGTCGGTCTGGCGAGCGGAGCGCTGGCTGGCGGCCCGGCCGAGAGCGCGACCCCCGCCAGGGCGCGCGCCGCCGTCTTCCAGCGCGGCTCCGACGCGCTGGCGCTGGTCGCGCTCGAGCTGCCGCTCGTGACGAGCGCGCTCACGGAAGCGGTCGAGCTGCGCGTCAAGCGCCTGGGACTCCAGGGCGTGGCGCTCGTGGCCACCGGCGAGGCGCTGGGACCGCGGGGTTGGAGCCGCCGGCCGCTCGACCTCCCGCGCCTGGGCCCGCACCAGCCTGGCGCCCTCGACGCGCTCGCCGAGCGCATCGCCGAGGTCGTGCGCCAGGCGCACGCGGGGCTCGCGCCGGCCCTGCTAGCGCGGGCACAAACGGCGGGCCCCGCCCTGCTGCGCCTGCACGGCACGGACACCCCGGCCCCGACCAGCCTGCTGCACGCGCTCGAGGTGACGGGCCTCGACGGCGCTCGTCGTGCACGGATCGTGCGCTGGGCCGCGCCGCTCGCCACATCTACGGCCGCCGGCGAGAGCAGCGCGCCTACTCGAGGCGGCTGGCCCAGTACGCTCGCCCGCCGCCTCGAAGCGGCCGAGCCGGGCACGGTGGCGCTCGTCCTGCGCGGACCGGCGGCGGACCTCGAGCTGGCGCCGGCGCTCGCACCGTCCGTCGATCCCGCCTCACCCTTCGCGACCGCGCTGGTGATGGCGCTGAGCGGGCACATGACGCGCGTCGGGACGAACCGACCGCAGCAGGAGGTGCGGCTCAAGAGGCTGGTAGCCACCACGCCGATCGCGCTACGCGCGCCGCTGCTCGATTCGGAAGCGCCTCCCGACGTGGCGCAAGCCCATCCGATCAGGCTGCAGCGCCTCACCCTCGACGACGAGACGTGGACGCTTCTCCCCGGCGACCTGACCTCACGCGCGGCAACCGAACTGATGCCGCACGCGTGGAATCTGGTCTGCGGCGCGGGCGATCACGTCGGCACCCTGCTCGACGCCGACTCGTTCGCCCCCCCGCTGGCGCTCGGGGACGAGGTGCTCTTCGGCCCGGATGCGCTGCGGTGGGTCGAGGGGGCGCTCATTTTCGACGAGGACATCGCGCCCGAGGAGTGGTTTGAGCCCGTCACCGGACAGGACATCGTCGTCGGTCCTCGAGGGTGCCACGCTCCGAGTTTGCTGCCCAAGGACCGTTGGGGCTTCGGCTGGCTGCACGGCAGCCTGCGGCGCCTCCAGACCCAGGAACTTGTCGCCGCCGCGCTGCCGCAGCCCGACAGGGCGCGGGTGCTACACGCCCGAGCCCAGGCGAGCCGCCTGGAGCCCCGCTGGCGTGAGGAGCTGCTCGGCATCGCGCACGGCGCAGATGTGGCCTACGACGCGATCCTCGTGCTCAACCTGCAGGTGCAGCAGAACGTGAGAGGTCCCGGCGAGGCCCCGCACGCACCCCGCACGCAGGCCACCAGCGTGGCGGCCCTGGGCCAAGCGACGAGCATGGGCCAGCCGCTGCATGCCGTGGCGACGACCAGCAGCCTGGCAGAGGTGCTCGCAGGTTTGACGCGCCTCGTGGTCATGGAGCCCCCGGACGGCATTCCGTTCGTCGCTCCGGCCTGGCCAGGGGTGATTGCCGTGCGCGCCGGTATGAACGCGGACGGCATCTCGATCTCGGTGGAAGAGTTCGAAAGCGCGCCGAGCGACGCCCACGACGTCACGCCAGTTGCGTTCCTCGTGCGCGATGTGCTCGAGCGCGGGTCGTCGTTGGAGGTCGCGGAGCGCATGCTCTCGGCGCCGGGCCTACGCAC
>JANOFW010000189.1:0-7342 GCA_031413835.1 Planctomycetia bacterium | reverse complement strand
AGTGCAGCACGGCGCCCTCGAGCTGCTCAGCCGCAGTCTTGCGGGCCTCCGGGTTGTTGCCGCTGGCCGCCTGCGTCGCGCTCGCCTCCGCGAACAGCACGTGCCCGAACGCGGTGTAGGCCCCGGCCAGCATGGAGGGGTCGCCCGCCGCGGCGGAGGCGTCGATCACCTGCTCGAGGAACGGCTTGGCCTCGGCTAGCTTGCCCTGGAACACCAGCATGCGGCCGATGCCCACGAGGGCTCGCAGGCGTGCCCCCGCCACCTCCTCGCGCGCGCCGGAATCCTGCTCGACGCGCGTGAGCAGCGCGCGGAAGGCCGCCTCGGCCTCCGCGAGCTTCTCCTTGCTCTTGCCCGCGGCGCCGGCCTTGAAGAGCTGGATCTTGCTCAGCTCGGCGGCGTACAGATCGCGCTTGTTCATGCCCGGCGCGTTGATCAGGGTGTCGAGCACCGCCTGGGCGCCGCTCGCGTCGCCCTTGGCCAGCAGGCCGCGGGCCTTGCGCGAGAGAAGGTCGGCCAGGTAGTAGCCCTTCGGGAACTCGGCGGCAAACGCGTCGACGGCCGACTGCACGGCGTCGAAGTCGTCGAGCTGGGCCAGCGCGATGGCGCGCTTGTAGAGCGCCAGCTGCCGCGCCGCTCCCTTGAGCTCGCCGGCCGCACGCTCGAAGCTCGCCGCCGCGTCGTCGAAGAATCCCTGCTCGCCGGCGGTCTCGCCCGCCTGGTACTCGGCGTGGTTCTGGCAGTCGGTGACGTAGACGGCGACCACCAGCCCGGCCGACGCCTCCTGGCCCGACACCTTGACCACGTCGTAGCCCAGGGCCGAGACCTTGGCGCTCTCGTGCTCCACGAAGACCTCGGCGGACGGCATCTCGCCGGCCTTGATCTTGGCGTCGCGCGGCAGGGCCTTGCCGCCCACGAGCTCGACGATGTCGGCCTGGATGCTGGTCGTTTGACCGAAGGACACGAACAGGGCGGCGAGGCCGGCCGCAGCCGCGGCGACCAGGGGGCGGATCGACATGATGGTCTTAACCCTTCCGGGGCGGGTTCGGGCGGGAAGTCCCTCCACCCTACCGACCCCTGCAGAGGGGGTCAACCGGCGGCGGGGTGAGCGCGTGGGACGGCCCGCGGGTCCGAGTCGGCTGCTGGGCTAGGGCAGGACCGTGATGTGGTACACGACGTCCAGCGTGTAGTTCGTGGGGATCTGCGGGAAGGTGCCGCCGAAGCGGATCGTGTGCTGGCCGGGGGGCATGGGTTCGACCATCATCCAGATCCCGTCGCTTGCGACCGGGGCGTGTTCGACCGACACGGCGAAGTCGCCGCAAATGTCCACGAAGATGTTGTCGGCCGGAACCGTATAGGCGAACTCCTCGGCCTGGGCACGGAAGCGCACGGCGCCCGCCAGGTCCGGGGAGTCGATGATTGGGGTGCCGTCGATCTCACAGTAGATGTCGACTGCGTTCACGATCGCGTCTGCGGCGAACTGACGGAGCTCGGTGTACGTGTAGGTCGTGTCGGGGTCCACGCACTCCTGGTTCGTCCAGCTCACGTTGATGATCGGGAAGAACAGCGCGATGCCGTTGGGCAGGGTGATCGTGCGCTCGGCGGAGCCATCCGAGGGAGAGAAGAGTGAGCCGATCTCGCCGCCGATGAACCACACCGGGTTCACCTGCCCCACCGCCGCGTCCGCACCGGTCGGGTCGAAGAGCGGGTGGTTCGTGCGAGGCAGTTCGTAGCACCACTGCCACCAGCGCTGCGACCACAGGGCCACGCTGGCGCCGAAGTGCGGGCTCTCGGGAGCCAGGACGTAGTCGAGCCCCGAGGGACCGCCGCCGCCACCCCCTCCGCAGCCGCCCAGAGGCAGGGCCACCAACACGGCGGCGATCACGAGGCCGTGGACGATCCGTCCCTTCCGACTAGCCAGGGTGCCGGCGAGGGCGGGACACCAGGCCCAAGGCGAACGTCCGTGCATGCGATCCCTCCGGACCGGGTCAATGGGAGTCCAACAGGGCCCCATGTTGCAAAGGCCCCTGCTGGAGTTCAAGCGGCAGGAGGCGGACGGTCATTTCCGCCCCCCTCGGCCCCTGCATCGGGAGTGTCCCAGCGCCTCAACCCCTGATTGCGCGTGGGCTTGTGCCTGCGTCCCCAGGGCTAGCCGCCCCCGAGAGGGGCCGCCTGGGCGATCTCGCGATGCAGACGCACGTGCTGCAACATCGATGCACGGCACTCGGGGGGCGCGTGGGCCACCAGGTGATCGAGCCTCTGGCGCGCCGCGAGCAGGTGGGCGGGGTCGTGAGTGGCCTGCCACAAGAGGAACCGGGCCTGCATGGCCTCGGCCAAGCCGCTGCTCGACTCGCAGGCGAGCAACGCCGCCCGCGCCGTGCCCAGAGCGCCCTCGACGTCGGGTCCGGGAAGGGTGGCCATGAGCGCGCTCGCCACTAGCTCCACCCCTGGGAACGGCACGTCCTTGCCCAGCGCCAGCGCTTCACCCAACCTGGCGTGGGCCTCGGCGGTCCGCCCAGCCTGGGTGTGGGCCGAGCCGAGAGCCAGGAGCGCCTGCGCTTCATCCCAACGCCAACGGATGTCCCGGCACTCCGCCAGGGCGCTCTCCATCTTCGCCAGCCCCTCGGGCTGCTCTCCCTCCTCCCAGAGGAGCTGTCCCAGGTGGAGCAGGGCTCCGGCGGCGCCGGCGCGATCGCCGATCTCGCGGCTGAGGGCGAGACGCCGCTCGAAGTGCCCGCGGGCCTCGCTGAGCAGGCCGAGCGGATGACAGGTCTCGCCCAGGCAGGCGGTGGCGTGCGCCTCGCCGGGACGGTAGCCGATGGCGCGGCTTACGGCGAGCGCGTGCTCGAAGTGCTTGCGCGCTTCGCCGTAGTGCCCCTGGGCGTAGTACGCCAGGCCTAGATTCGCCGACGTGAGCGCCTCGCTGGGGCGGTCGCCGATCTCGCGGTAGAGCACGAGCGAGCGCTGGTAGTGGGCGTGGGCCTCGTCGTTGCGTCCCGTGGACCAGCAGACGATGCCCAGATTGCCCTCCGCCGCGGCCTCGTGGCCGCGGTGGCCGATCTGGCGTGCGATCTCGAGACAGCACCTGTCGAGCGCGAAGGCCTCGTCGAAGCGCCCCACGTGCCAGGCGACGGCACCGAGGTTGACCGTCGTGCACGCCTCGCCCACGCGATCGCTCAGCGACCGGTAGAGGGCCAGCGCCTCCTCAAGCTCCCTGCGTGCGTCCTCGTAGCGGGCCAGTCTTCGGAACAGGTCGCCGAGCTCGTTGCCCACCTTCGCGCGCTGTCCCGCGTCGCCCCCGGCGAGGCTTTTTGCCTCCTCCAGGGTCTTCACCTCGGCCTCGGCCCGGCCCAGCACGTCAAGCCGACGCGCGTGGCCCAACAGCAGGTCGCAGCGCGCACTGCCCTCCAGCAGGCCGGGCACGGCCAGGGCCCGCTCGGTGAGGGTGACGGCGGCCGCCGGCAGACAGCCACGGTCGCGGAACGTGAGCGCTGCCGGCAGATAGGCGAGCGCGCGATCCCCCCGATTGGCGTTGAACAGGTGCTCGGCCAGGTCGGCGGCGAGACCGCCCTCGACGGCCTTGGGGTCCTTGCCGGTGGCGCCCTGCTGCGCCTCGAGCGCGTCGGCGATGAGCGCGTGGTACTCCTCGCGCAGGATCTCGGGCAGGCCCTGGTAGCAGGCCTCCTGCACCTGGTGCTGGTCGAAGACGAAGCGCCGGCCGGCGGAGCGCACGATGCGGTGGCGCTTCTCGATCTTGGCCAGGGCCTGCATGGCCGGGATCTTGGACAGGCCCAGCACCTGCGCCACCAGCAGCGGGTCGAACTCGAAGCCCACACAGGCGGCCACGTCGAGCATCTGGCGCTCGGCGTCGTCGAGGTCGGCGACGCGAGCCTGCACCAGCTCGAGGATCGACGACGGGATGGTGATGTCGGCGATCACCTGCGTCGTGACCCAGGTACCGTCGGGGCGCTGCGACAGGAACTGCCCTTCGCGCAGGCCGCGCAGGATCTCGAACACGAAGAAGGGGTTGCCGTCTGACTTGGCGCCGATGCGGTAGGCCAGCTCCTCGGCCAGGTGTTCCGAGCGCAGCGCGTCCACCAGCAGCCGCGAGAGGTCCTTGGGGCCCAGGCGTGCCAGGGTGAGGCGCGTGGCGCCGATGCGGTCGAAATGCGCCAGCCAGCGCTCGTCCAGGCCCGGCCGCGTCGTGCCGACGAGCAGGATGCGGTGCCCCGGCACGGCCATGGCAAGGGCCACGAGCAGGGCCCGACCTTCCTCGGGGGCGAAGTGCAGGTCGTCGATCAGCACGATGGTCGGGCGCTCGGCGGCGAGGGCCTGGGTCGAGCGGATGAAGACCGTCTGCAGCGAGTCCTTCGTGAGGGCCTCGACGCCGCTGGGCACTTCGCCGCGCAACAAGGCCGCGAAGGCAGGCACCAGGGTGGGCGTCTCGGCGAGGTAGGTCTTGAGCGTCTCCTCGAGGCCCTCCGCGCCGAACTGCTCGCGGTAAGCGACCGAGAAGGCCCCCGAGACGGTGGCCGCCCCCCCGGGGGGGTAGGAGCCGTGGAGGAAGTTGAGGTCCTCGCCCTCGCGCTGCAGCAGGCCCACGAACTCGTCCACGAGCCGGCTCTTGCCGATGCCGGCCTCGCCTTCGATCACCACCACTTGGCCCTCGCCGGCTCGGGTCTTGGCGTAGAGCGCACGCAGGCGCGCCAGCTCCGCGTCCCGGCCGTAGAGGGCGGTCTCGCGCGGGATGCGGATGCGCCGGAGGGGCCGCTTGGTGGCGGCACGGATGGCGCGCGCGCGCGCCTTCCACCAAGCCGAGGCCTCACCCTGCTCGAGCACGCGCACCAGCTCGGAGGCGTCGGGGAAGCGCTCCACGCGCTTCTTGGCGAGTAGCGTGTGCACGACCTCCTCGAAGAACGGCGAGAGCTGCGGGTTGACCTCCGAGCAGCGCCGCGGCACCTCGTAGAGCACGCGCTTGAGCGTCTTGTGGACATCCTCGTCCACGTAGGGCTTCTGGCCCGTGCAGAGCTCGTAGAGCGTCGCGCCCAGGGCGTAGAGGTCGGTGCGCCCGTCGATCTCCTGGCCGGTCTCGAACTGCTCGGGCGCGGCGTACTGGACGGAGCCCACGAACCAGCCGCTGCCGCTGCTGGGCGCCTCCTCCGCGGAGACGCGCGCGACGCCCAGGTCCATGACCTTGACGACGTGCTCCTTGGTGATGAGCACGTTCTCCGGCTTGACGTCCTGGTGGACCACCCCTCCGGCGTGAATCGCGGAGAGGCCCCGGGCGACCTCGCGGCCGATGTGCCGGCACAGCTCCTCGGGCACCTTGCCCAGCTCGGCGAGCAGCCCGCGCAGGGTCTGCCCTTCCACGTACTCCATCACCAGGAAGTGGACGTCCTTGCCGTCCTGGCGCGTGGCGTCGGCGTCGAAGGTGCGCACGACGTTCTCGTGCACGATGCGGCGCCCGATCTCGGCCTCGCGCTGGAAGCGCCTGAGGAAGCCGGGGCTCTCGAGCAGATGCGGATGCACGACCTTGAGCGCCACGACCGTGCCGGCGGGCAGCCCCGCGCCCGTGTCGGTCAGGCGGGCCCGGACCACGCGGCCCATGCCGCCCGAGCCCAGCTTGCCGAGGATCTGGTAGGGGCCCAGCCGATCGGGGTCGGAGGTCGGGCTCTCGGCGCTGCGGTCCCTGGCGCGGTCGCTGAAGAGCGCGGCCACCTCGGCTTCGGTGCCCGGGAAGGCCGCTTCCAAGGCGTCCCCCGAGAGGGTCTCGCCGCTGACGTAGTCGAGGTACTTGGCACGGTGCACCAGGCTGCCGAAGAGATGCACGCGCTCACGCGCCTCGTCTTCCTGGCACAGCACCCACGGATGGAGGCTGCGCCAGCGTGCCCCGGCCCGCAGGTAGACGCGACGGGGCAGCACGTCGTCGGGCACGTCCGGGGTGCCGCGGGGATCCACCACGCGGCCCACGTCGCCGGTGAGGTCGAGGAGCCGTGCGCGCCTGCGACCGGCCTGGTCGATCTCGAGGGCCTCGACGTAGGTCAGGCGCTCGCCCTCGCGCAGGAAGAAGCCCTGGGCCCAGGCGCACTCCAGGCCCTCGACCAGCGCGAGGCCCGCGGGGTCGTAGAAGTCCGCGGCGCGCGTGGAGCCGTGGCCGATCACCTGGTTGCGGTAGGCCGGCAGCGCGTCGAGGACCTCGCGCGCCGAGGCCTTCTTGGGCGCGCCGCGCCGGCCCGTGCCGACCTCCTGGAACAGCGCAAGCGCCGCGGCGAGCGGGGCCTCGGCCAAGCGCTCCTCCGAGGCCTGCAGCGCCGTCACCCAGGCGCCCACCGAAGGCCGCGCCAGGGCCGCGATGTCATGGGGCGGCCGGGCCGCCACGGCCAAGACCACCGAGGCCTCCCAGGCGAAGTACGCCGTGTCGTGGCGCTCCTTGGGCGACTTCGCGTTGCGGGCGCGGCGCAGCAGGGCCGAGACGGGCAGGGGGAGGGCGCTGGTCAAGGCCGCGCCCGCTCACGCGTGGCAGCCGGGCACCAAGCGCGCGTCATGGGATGCATGCTGCACACGATGTGGGGGGATCGCCGCTCCAACGGTAGCACCTACCTACCGACCCTGAACAGGGGCGCTCCCGCCCCTGTCCGTGCGCTGATAGGCTGCCGGACTGTCCGGGCGTCGCTGACGTCCGTTCGCGATGCACGCTAGGAGGCCGATGGAACTTGTCTTCCGGGATCTGCGGAGCCATGTGCCCGCGCCGGGCGACATCGTGCTGCGGCCCGTCGATGCGCAGCAACAGGACCGTCGCGACCTGGCTGCCTGCGTGCTGGGCAAGGGCACGGAGGCTCTCGTTCGTGGTCCAGGCGAGGCTCTGCGTCTCGTGGTCGCGGCCAACCCCACCCTTGACGACATGCTGGCCGCGGCGTTCGCCGAGCGGCTGCTCGCGGGTGGCGGCCTGCCGGCCGCCGCCCAGGGTCTGGCGCGCTATGCCGCGCTGCAGCGCGAGGGGCTCCACCCCGGAGAGGTGCCGCTGGCGGAGTCGATCGAAGGCGTGTTCCTGGCGCAGCGCAACGCTCACGGCGAGCACCTCGAGGACGCGCTCGTGGGGGGGAAGTTCGCCACCGACTGGCGCCGCACGGCCCAGGTGCTGCTGGCGGCCGCCGAGCGCGGCGCCGACGCGTTCAAGAGCGCGCTTTTCGGCGGTCCCGAGTTTGCGCGCGAGCGGGCCTTCCTGGCCAAGGACCGCGAGGTCTACCGCCAAGACGTGCTGCGCGGCGAGCGCTGGATCGTGCGGCTGCCGGGAGGGCCACCCAGGGCCTCGGCGCTGATCCTGCGCGAGCCGCGGGCGCTGCTG
>JANOFW010000188.1:0-8891 GCA_031413835.1 Planctomycetia bacterium | reverse complement strand
GACCGGTCCTACCCACGGGAGCGCAAGGGCTACGGCAGCACCTACAAGACCCGGAAGAAGCCCCGTGCGGCGTAGCCCTAAGTCACCGGCATTGGGGTCAGGCACCGGCTACTCACCGGACCCCGCGGCGGGCGCCGAGCGGCGCGGAGCTCGCGTAGGATCCCGGGGATGTTGCTCACACGCTTCGCCTGCGTCGTCTTGGTCCTCGTGGCTCTTGGAACCGCGCAGGCGGGCGAGCCACCCACCCTCGAGAATGCGGACCTCAAGGCCTGGGAGGGCGGCGCGCCCGTCGCCTGGAAGCTGAGCGAGGGCGCCAAGTTCCGCGAGGGACCAGCCTCCAAGGTGCTCCCGGGGGGCGAGGGGGGCGTGCGCCTCGAGGGAGATGCCGCCACCGGCCCGTGGCAGACGCTCTCGCAGCAGGCCAAGATCCCCGCCGACGCGACCTGTCGCCTCTCCTTCGAGGCGCGCCTGCTCGGCGGCAAGCGCGAGGAAGGCCAGGGCGACAATGCCTACGTCGGCCTGCGCCTGGTGGGGGGCGCGTCGGCGGACGCCGCCAAGGCGACACGCCTGGTCGTGGACAGCGTGCTACGTGACGTCTGGACGCCGGGCGAGGTCGTCTTCCGCGCCGAGGATTCCGAGGTGCACGTGCAGGTGTTCCTCAACAGGACGGGCGCGCTCGAGGTGCGCACTCTGGCTCTCGAGGTGCTCGCCCCCGAGCAGTCGTTCGACGTGCTCGTCCAGAACATGGGCCGCTACTACTCGTTCTTCCAGGCCAAGAAGTTCGACTGGGCGAAGCACGCGGCGACCTTTCGCGAGCGCGCCGTCGGGGCGGCCGACGAGGACGCGTTCATCAAGCTGGCGCTCGAGCTGCTCGAGCCGCTCCACGACCCGCACGTCTGGGTGCGCGACGCGAGCGGCACCACGGAGCCGACGTACCGCGTTCGTCCCACGATCAACTTCGACGGGCGGGTCACGATCAAGCTGCTGACCGAGCCCCAGCGATTCCCCAAGGTGGGGGTCGTGGGTCGGATCGAGGGGCTCGGCTACGTCGCCATCGGGAGCCTGCCTGCCGACGAGGCCGGCTTCGCGCCGCTGCTCGCGGCCGTCGAGGGGCTGCTCACGGGCCCGGGGCTGATCCTCGATCTGCGTCCCAACGGGGGCGGCAACGAGCTGCGCGCCCAGGCGCTGGTGGGTCGCCTGCTGGACCAGCCGCGCGTCTACGCCAAGCGTCGCGTCCGCGCCGGGCCGAGGTCCGAGGACTTCGGGCCTTGGCGGGAGTCGACCGTCAAGCCGGTGGGCGAGAAGCCCTTCCTGGGACCGATCGTGGTGCTGATCGGCCCCGGGTGCGTGAGCAGCGGCGAGGGCATGGCCAAGATGCTGCGTGCGCGGCCCAACACCGTCTTCTTGGGCCAGCCCACGCGCGGCGCCAGCGCCAACCCCGCGCCGGTGCCGCTGCCCAACGGCGTGGACGTGTGGTTCAGCCGCTGGGAGGACGCGCTTCCCGACGGCACGCTGACCGAGGGGACGGGCCTCCCTCCCGACACGCTCATCGAGCACGAGGGCGAGGGCGACCCCACGCTCACGGCCGGCGTCGAGCGCCTCAAGGCCCTGATCGCCGCCAAGCGCTGACCGGACGTGCCGTGGTTCCCGCTGTCCTTTGCCCCCCGAGCCCCCCGGGACTAGAGTCTGGGTCGGCCCTGGGCCCGCGGAACCGGCCCGAGGCGGCCAACGTCCTTGCCCCGTCAGGACTTGCGTCCCCACGTACGCCCCAGAAGGAGTCCGACCCATGAAGCGTTGGCTTTCACCCGCCGCCTTGGTGCTGGCCGTAGTCCTGCCGTGGATCGCCACGGCGCAAGCGAAGGAGACCGAGGCCGCCGCGATCCGCTGGGCCCATTCGTGGAAGGAAGCCGTGGAGATGGCGCGTGACCGCAACGCGGTCATCTTCGCCACCTTCCACAAGGACAACTGAGGCCCTTGCACCGCACAGCACCGGTCGGTGCTGGAGAACGAAGACTTCGTCAAGTTCGCCAACGAGAACGTGATCTGCGTGGTCGGCCACAACGACACGGGCCACAAGGCTGAGGTCGAGGACGCCAAGGGCAAGATGTCGCCGGGCTGTGCGCTCTATCCCGGCATGGAGTGCAAGCAGCACCAGGACATCTACAGCGAGGTGGGCCGTCCGCCCGATGGCATGCCCAAGATCGAGTTGCCCAACGGTGTGCCGAACTCCTGGCTGGTCGGGCCCGACGGCACTGTCCAGAAGATCGAGCCCGCCGACCAGCAGTCGGCCGGCAAGGTGCAGGAGCTGCTCGAGGCCCTCCAGAAGCCCGCCGGCAAGGCGATCGGCTGGAAGGACTACGAGAAGCTCAGCAGTGCTTTCGAGGCGGGTGCCAAGGCCGTCGAGGCCGGCGACTGGAAGGCCGCCCTCGTCGCCTACCAGCAGGTCGAGAAGAAGGCCGGCAAGATGCCCGCCTCCGTCGGCGAGCGTCTTGGCAAGGGCGTCGAAGCCCTGAACGCCAAGGTGGTCGAGGCCTTCGAGGCCCTCAAGGCCGCCGAGGACGTCGCCCAGCGCGACAAGGACATGAAGGCCCTGCGCGCCAAGGTCAGTGCCAAGCTCGGCCCCAAGGCCCTGCCCGTGCTGGCCGACATCGACGCCTGGCTCAAGGCCAACCCGGCTCCCAAGCCCGCGAAGTAGCGCCGCGGCGCCCCCCCCTCTCGCGTTCCCCTCCGACGGGCGGCCCCTCACGGGCCGCCCGTCGTCGTTTCGGAACCGGTCCTGCCGGCAGCGGGGGCTTGCATTGTCCTAGTGTTCTAGTAAACTAGAACACTTGGAGCACAGCGTGCGCCTGCGCGTCGATCCCACCCGTCCCTCCTCTCCTTCGGTGCAGATCGTGGAGGGCATCCTCGATGCGATTGCCCGGGGGGCGCTGGGGGCGGGCGAGCAGCTGCCCACCGTGCGCGGCTTGGCCGAGCAGGTGGTCGTCAACCCCAACACGGTCGCCAAGGCCTACCGCGACCTTGAGGCCCTGGGCGTGGTGGAGGGGCGGCACGGCAGCGGCGTGTTCGTGGCGGTGGCGGGTGTGGAGATCGCCCGCCGTGAGCGGCGCGGTGCCGTGAAGGCCGACCTGCAGCGCGCCGTCGAGGCCGCGCAGGCGACGGGCTTCACGCGCGAGGAGATCACGACGGAGGTGGAGCGGGTCCTGGCCGCGACCGGCCGGACGCGCTCCGCGCCCAAGCAGGGAGGACGCTCATGACCACCGGTCGATCCGCTATCGAGGCCGTGGACGTGCGCTTCCGCTACGGCCAAGCGCCGCTGCTGGAGGGGCTGAGCCTGTCGGTCCCGACGGGCGAGACCACGGCGCTGCTGGGCCGCAACGGCGTGGGCAAGAGCACCCTGCTCAAGCTGTTGATGGGGCTCTTGAAGCCCCGGCACGGCACGCTGCGGGTGCTGGGCCTCGATCCGCTGCGCGACGCGCGCGACCTCCAGGCGCTCGTGGGCTACGTGCCCGACCGCCCCGACGCCTGGCCGTGGATGCGAGTGCCGGAGCTCTTCCGCTTCTTCGCCGTCCACCATCCGCGCTGGAACGCCGAGCGCGCGCGGGCCTGGACGGAGCGCTTGGGCGTGCCGCTGGATCGATCCTTCCGTCAGCTCTCCCGCGGCGAGGGCATGAAGACCATGCTGGCCGCGGCGTTGGCCCCTGATCCCGAGGTGCTGCTGCTCGACGAGCCCTTCGGCGGCCTCGATCCGGTCGCGCGCGAGGAGATGCTGCGCGCGCTGGTGGGGGCGCTGGGGGAGCGGCGGCGCACGGTGCTCGTCTCGACCCACGAGCTCGACCTCGCGGCACGCCTCGGGGATCGCGTGGCAATCCTCGAGGCGGGCGTGATCCGGACCGAGGGTCCGCTCAGCGAGGTGATCGGCGCCGGGGAGTCAGGGGCCGCTGAGGCCCTGCGCGTGCGGCTCGGGTCCGAGGCCGGGGAGGTCACGTAGTCATGCGCAGGATCCTGTGGTGGTTCGCGAAGGAGGCCCGCGAGCAGCGCGCCTTCCTGGTGATCCTGGCGTGTGCGATCCTGTTTGGGAGTTGGGTAGTCGTGCACCTCGGACGTGGCGTACCCGAGGAGGCTGCGGCGGCCCATTTGCCCGAGGCTCCCGCGATGCCGCACCGCATGGAGCGCAACGGAGGATGGCTCGTCATGCTGCTCAGCAGCCTGGCGCTCGTGCTGCTGGTCGTGCCGGGAGGCCTGTTCGCCTCCGACGCCCGCCGGGGATGCAACGCGCTCACGGCGCGGACCCCCGGGGCCTGGGGTGCGGCCTTCGTGGGCAAGCTGGCCTTCCTGTGGGCCGTCCTGCTCGGCACGCTGCTCGTGCACGGCGTCGTACTCGGACGTCTGGCCGCCCTGTATCACCTCACCAAAGGCCGTGCGTCCGTAGACGTCCTGTGGCTTGGGCCGAGCATCCCCGATGCCTGGAACTTGATCTGGGGTGCGTTCGCGCTCGCACCGTTGCTCGTGCTGTCCTCCGTGGCCCTGCCATGGCTCGGCGTGCCCACCGTGGCCGGCGCTGCGATCGCCGCCAGCCTCGCGCTGCCGACGCTCCTTTGGCTCGACGGGACGCCGTTTTTCGTGGAGGCTTGGTTGGGAGGGCCCGGGCCTCTGCTCCTGATCGCGGCACTCGCCGGGCTCGGCATCTCGGCTTGGGCCTGGTTCCGCCCCGTGCGCCTCGGGGGTTCCGCGCGTCGCGTTGCTGTTGGCAGCCTCATCGCCCTGGGCGTCGTGGCCCTGGGCACACACGCGGTCGGTTGGGCTGCACGCGAGCGCTACCTCGACTTCACTCCAGGCGAGCCCGACGTCGAACTCGACGTCGTCGGCATCGGCCCGAACGGCCGCTTCGCTTTCGTGAACGCCTACCGTGGCGATCCCAGGCCCGACCCGTTGAGGGGCTATTTCGCCTTCATGGACCGCTACGAATTGAATCCCATGCCCTGGGGACCGGGCTATCGGCAGCGGGGCACGCGCTCGAAACCCTTTGTCCTCGACCTGAGCAGCGGAGTCGCGCGGGGGACCGGGGGCGATCTGCTGTACGACTTCCCGCCCCAACGGGAGCTCGGGGGCCAACTTCCACGCTTCGTGGTGCCCGAGATGCGCGGGTTGGGCGCAAGACCCCACGACCGGATCCAGTATTGGTACGACGCAGACACGGCGGAAGTCCTCAGCCGCGATGCCGCGAGCGCGACGTCGGCGCCGGCTCCGGCGCTCGCACGGCTTGACGCGGCGCTGCGGGCTCACACGCGGCAGCGAACCCCGCAGGGTCGTCCCGTTTGGATCGGCGAGGCAGGCCTCACCCGCGTGCGGTGGCAGGAGGGGGAGGGCGAGGCCATCGAGGCAGTGCCCCTGGAGCTCGCGCTGCCGTGGTCGGGGGTCAACTTGGTGCGGGACATTCCCGGGGGCTGGGAACTCACTTGGGGCGGGCACAGCGGCTGGCCACCCCCGTTCGCCTCGGTCGATGCCGAGACAGGGGTGGTGCGGCAGGTGACGCCCGATCTCGCCGCGTTGCGCGGTCTCCTGCCCTGCGGCTGGCTGTCACCGCGCGAGCTGCTGATCTGTCCCCCGACCGCTGGCGGGTACCCCCATGCCCCGTCGTCCTGGCGAATCCTGGATCTCGACACGAAGCAGGTGCGCTCCTTACCCGAGCCCGTCGGAGGGAGCGCTGTGCAACCCCTCGCGGTCGTCGATGCCCAGCGCGTGCTGGTCCTGAGTCACACGCAGCTGCGCACGCTCGCCATCTACGAGCTTGCTACCGCTGCCATCCACCCCGTCCCGTGGGACGGCATCGATCCAGGGCATATCCAGGCCGCTTGGCCGAGTTCTCGCAACGCGCTCGCGAGTGTGCTGGGGTCGCAGGTCGTCGTGGATCTGTTCGTGGCCGCCGTCGTGGCTGCCGGTGGGGCGCCAGCCACGTTCGTCGGCCCTCCGGGGATCCGAGTCGAGCACGAATTCTGGAACTCCATGGGGACTCGAACGCACCGCGAGTCGCGACATGCCGTCGCCGTCTACGACGGCACGAGCGGTCGCGCGCGCCTCGCCCAGCAGGAGCTGCCGAGCAGCAGTACCACGGTCCTGGGTCTCGCCCGGGACGGCACACTCTGGCTGCTGGAGGACGCTCGGCGCATCGTGCGCTACGGCCCCGCCCCGCTGCAGCGCGAAGTGCTCTTCCCGCGCGACCGCTGAGCCGACTTGACCCCCGCTCTGCCTACCCCAGCGCCAACATGCGCTGGACGGGCACGAGCGCGCGTCGCCGAAGGTCTTCGTCGAGCGTGATCTCCGGCTTGAGGTCGCGCAGGCAGAGGTAGAGCTTCTCGAGGGTGTTGAGGCGCATGTAGGGGCAGACCGCGCACTGGCAGCCGCTCTCGGGGGGTGCGCCGATCAGGAGCGCGTCGGGGCGCGCCTTCTGCATCTGGTGGAGGATGCCCATCTCGGTGGCCACGATGAAGGTCTTGGCGGGGCTCGTCGTGACGCGCTTCAACAGACCGGAGGTCGAGCCGATGTAGTCGGCCAGCGCGAGCACGCTCTCCTCGCACTCGGGATGCGCGATCACCTCGGCCTCGGGGTGGGCGACCTGCAGCTTGACGATGCGCCGCGCCGAGAACTGCTCGTGGACGACGCAGTAGCCCGGCCAGAGGACCATCTTGCGGCCGGTCTCCTTCTCGACCCAGCGGCCCAGGTGGCGGTCGGGGGCGAAGACGACGGGCTTGTCCTTGGGGATGCTGTTCACCACGCGCGCCGCGTTGCTGCTGGTGCAGATGATGTCGCTCAGGGCTTTGATGGCCGCGGAGGTGTTGATGTAGGAGACGACCACGTGCCCGGGGTACTGCTTGAGCCACTCGGAGAAGACGTCGGGTTGGCAGCGGTCCGCCAGCGAGCAGCCCGCGTCCGGGTCGGGCAGCACGACCTTCTTGTCGGGGTTCAAGATCTTGGCCGTCTCGGCCATGAAGTGGACGCCGCAGAAGGCGATCACGTCGGCCTTCGTGGTGGCCGCCTGCTGCGAGAGCCCCAGGCTGTCGCCCACGAAGTCGGCGAGGTCCTGGATCTCGCCGTCCTGGTAGTAGTGCGCGAGGATCACGGCGTTGCGCTCGCGCTTCAAGCGCTTGATCTCGGCCTCGAGGTCGAGACTCGGATCGACGCGCGGGCGCGCGGGAATCGGCGTGGGCAGCGTGATCGTGGGGGCAGCCATGCGGTCCTCGGGGCCCTCCAGCGTACGACGCTCGCGGCCGGGGGCCCCGCTCAGCCGTCCTGGGGCAGCGCCCCGGGGAGGAACGGGCCGCCGGGGAGCAGGACGCCCGCGTGGAACACCACACGGGCGCAAGCCTCGGCGACAGGGATCGGACGTCCGGCCAGCTCGCTCAGCGAGGTCATCACGTTGCCGTCCAGGCCGCAGGGGTGGAAGGCGCGAAACGGCGCGAGGTCGTTCGACACGTTGAGCGCCAGTCCGTGCCAGGTCACCCAGCGCCTGACCGCGATGCCCAGGCTCATCACCTTCTTGCCGCGGCACCAGACGCCGGTGAAGGCCTCGACGCGCTCGCCCGTGAGCCCGAAGTCGGCCAGGGTGCGGATGCCGATCTCCTCCAGGTCGCGCTGGAAGGCGTGCAGGTTCCGCCGCGCCTCCGTCAGGTGCACGATCGGGTAGGCCACCACCTGCCCCAGGCCGTGGTAAGTCGCCTCGCCGCCGCGCTCGACGACCACCACGGGAATAGGCCCCGCCACCTCCTCGCCCTTGGGGGTCTTCCGGCCCAGCGTGATCACCGCCGGGTGCTCGCCCGTGAGCAAGAGGTTTGGCACCTTCCCCTCGGCGCGCAGGCCCACGAGCCGCTCCTGCAGCGCGTGGATCTCGCCGTAGGGCTTCACGCCCCAATCGTGGTGGAGGCCGGGCATGGGCTGCGAGCCTACCGGCGACCGCGCGTTGGATTGAATCGGGCGCAGGGCCCTGCGGGCAGGGGCGGACCTGCGCCGCGGCTCACACGGGGCGCATGTCAGCGGAGGCGGAGCGGCACTCGCCGCGCCGGATTCCCCTATTGTCTGTGCACCATGTGTCCTTCGCCTCCCCCGCTCCCCGCCAGCCTGCCCTCGACGGCAGGCCTGCTCGTCCGCGCGCAGGCCGGCGACAGGGCTGCCTACGGACGGCTCGTGCAGGCGGTGGTGGAGCGCGTGCGCCTCTATGCACGGCTGCGGCTGGGGCCGAGGCTGCGGAGCGAGGTGGATACGGAAGACGTGCTGCAGGAGGCCTGGCTTGAGGCGCATCGCTCGCTGGCCACGTTCTCCTGGCAGGGGGAGGGTTCGTTCACTCGCTGGGTCAACCGCATCGTCGAGAACCGCATCCGCGGGTTGATCGACCACCACGGGGCCGCCAAGCGGCGTCCTGCGGACGGGAGGCGCGAGCCGCTTTCGCAGGTAGAGGTGCCGGCGGAGGGTGCGGGTCCTGCCAGCGCTGCGGCTCGCAGGGAGGACGACGCACGGCTGGTGGAGGCCATGGACACGCTTGGCGAGGAGGAACGGTCGGCGCTGTTGCTGCGCTTCCACCTGGGACGCACGCTCGACGAGTGCGCACACGCGCTCGGTCGAAGCGTGCCGGCCACGCGGCGGCTCCTGGGTCGGGCTCTCGCGTCGCTGGCGCGCCGGCTCGGGGCGCAGCCATGAACGCCGCCTTCGGAGCGGAACCCGATGATCTCGACGAGGCGCGCGGCCATCTGGCCGACATGCTTGCCGACGCCGTGGCCGGCCGACGTGCCGACGGGGAGGGGGCGCAGGCGAGCGAGGGCAGCCACGCTGCAGGCCTGGCGCCGCAGGAGACCGAGGCCCTGGCGCGGGCGGCGCGCCTGCTGGAGGCGAGCCTGGCGCTG
>JANOFW010000187.1:0-3904 GCA_031413835.1 Planctomycetia bacterium | reverse complement strand
GGGTGGTGGGGGGGGGGGGGGCCCCGGGGGTGGACGCGTTTTTTATTACCTAAATCTGCCCCCGGGGGGGGCCCGCGCCCCCCCCCCCCCGCGCCCCCAGCGACCGCAGCAAGACCCGACGGCGCCATGCAATACTACGAGCGACAGATCATCGCCTGGCTCCTGATCGCCATGGGGGCCTTCTTCCTGGCGCGAGCGGTCGTGGGCAAGCGCGAGCGCGGCGCCATGAAGGAGCTGTTGGGCGTGCGTGTGGACAAGGTGAAGCGCTTCCGCGACTTCATCATCCAGCGCCTGGACAGCATCGCCGGCTTCGTCTTCGTGCTGCTGGGCGTGGGCATCCACCTCTACGTGCTGGTGCGCGAGGCCCAGGCGGCCAGCCACCAGAACAACCCGCGCGAGGCGCTGGGCGACATCCTCGCCTGGCTGGCGGGCGCGCTCCTGGTGGCGCTGGCCATGGCCGCCCTGATCCACTGGGGCACGGCCTGGAGCAGCCGGCGCATCTTCCTCGAGAACCTGGGCTACCTGATCGTGCGCTACCGTTTCCGCATCGAGGACGACCCCGAGCTGCTGCTGCAGGTGGGCGACATGCTCGGCATCCAGCGCAGCGAGAACGACACGATCGAGTCCTACGCCCGGCGCGTCGAGGCCGCGCTCGACCTGGATCGCGCCCGCGCGCGCCTGATCGCGCGCGGCAAGCTGCCCCAGAAGCCCTGACGGGACGGCGCCGAGCCGCCTTGGAGAAGGCAAGGCGCGGCCGGGGGGGTCGGTAGATTGGGGCGCCCCATGCTCGAGAACCCGTACGACCCCAAGACCATCGACGCCGCGGCCCAGGAGCTCTGGGAACGGCTGGGCGTGCACCGCTTCGACGCCGCGGGCTCGGCCGAGGTCTTCGCCATCGACACCCCGCCGCCCACGGTGTCGGGCAGCCTGCACATCGGGCACGTGTTCTCCTACACCCAGGCCGAGTGCATCGCACGCTTCCAGCGCATGCGCGGGAAAAACGTCTTCTACCCCTTCGGCTTCGACGGCAACGGCCTGCCCACCGAGCGCCTGACGGAGAAGGAGCACGGGGTCCTGGGTCGCTCGCTGCCCCGGCCCGAGTTCGTGGCCCTGTGCCTGGCCACCACGCGGAAGTACGAGGCCCAGTTCGAGGCGCTCTGGCGCCGGCTGGGCGTCTCGGCCGACTGGTCGCTGACCTACAGCACCATCGACGAGCGCTGCCTGCGCATCAGCCAGCGCGGCTTCCGCGACCTGTTCGAGAAGGGCGAGGTCTACCTCAAGACCTCCCCCACCCTCTGGGACACCGAGACCCAGACCGCCGTGGCCCAGGCCGAGCTCGAAGGCAAGGAGAAGCGCACGCTGTTCAGCGACCTGCGCTTCGACCTCGTGGATGGCGGCTCGCTCACCATCGCCACCACGCGCCCCGAGCTGCTCGCGGCCTGCGTGGCTGTGTTCGTGCACCCCGGCGACGAGCGCCACAAGGCGCTCGCGGGGCGGCACGCGCGTGTGCCGCTCTTCGGGCACGAGGTGCCGGTCAAGAACGACGAGAAGGTCGATCCCGCCAAAGGCACGGGCGTGGTGATGTGCTGCACCTTCGGCGACAAGACCGACGTCGAGTGGTACCAGAAGCACGGCCTGCCGCTGCGCCAGGCCATCGCTGCCGACGGCAAGATGACGGAGGCCGCCGGCCCGGAGGCGGGCCTGTACGCCAACCAGGCGCGCAAGGCGGTGCTCGAGCGCCTCAAGGCGGCGGGGCACCTGCTCGCGAGCCGTGAGATCGACCACGTCGTGCAGACCTACGAGCGCACGGGGCGCGAGATCGAGTTCCTGCCCACGCGCCAGTGGTTCGTGCGGGTCCTGGACAAGAAGGTCGACCTCATCCGTCTCGGCGAAGAGGTGCGCTGGTTCCCCGCGCACATGGGCAAGCGCTACAAGAACTGGGTGGAGGGCCTGGAGTGGGATTGGTGCATCTCGCGCCAGCGCTTCTTCGGCGTGCCTTTCCCGGTCTGGTACTGCGAAGGCTGCGAGGCGGTGCGCGTGGCCGAGGACCAGGAGTTGCCTGTGGACCCCACGACCCGCTCGCCCGCGGGGCCGTGCACGGCCTGCGGCGGGACCCGCTGGCGTCCCGAACGGGACGTGATGGACACCTGGGCGACCTCGAGCGAGACGCCGCAGATCAACGCACGTTGGGGCGAGCCCGCGGGCCTGCCCCGCAGCCCCCTGCCCATGTCGCTACGCCCCCAGGCGCACGACATCATCCGCACCTGGGCCTTCTACACGATCGTGAAGTCTTGGATCCACCACCGGGCCGTGCCCTGGCGCGACGCGATGGTCTCGGGCCACGTGCAGGCGCCGGGCAAGCAGAAGATCAGCAAGAGCAAGGGCAACGCCCCCAGCGACCCCAACGACCTGGTGAACGAGCACGGGGCCGACGCCGTGCGCTACTGGGCGCTCTCGGCCACGCTGGGCAACGACTACGTCTACAGCGCCGAGGATCTCTCGCGCGGCCGCGCCCTGGGCGTGAAGCTGTGGAACGCGGCACGCTTGGCCCAGCAGCACCTCAAGGACTTCGTGCCCGGCCGCGACGAGCCCGCCGAGCCCCTCGACCGTTTCATGCGCGCGCGGCTGCATGCCACGTGCCGGGCCGTGACCGACGACCTGGAGGCCTACGAGTTCGGCACGGCCAAGGGCAAGGTCGAGCAGCTCTTCTGGAACGACCTCTGCGACAACTACCTTGAGCTGATCAAGGGTCGGCTCCACGATGCGCGCCCCGAGCGCGCCCAGGCGCGACGCGCGGCCCAGGCCGGGCTCTTCGACGCGCTCTCCACGATCGTGCGCCTGCTGGCGCCGTTCGTCCCGCACGTCTGCGAGGCCGTCTGGCAGGATCTGTTCGCGGCACCGCTGGCGACGCCCAGCGTGGGCCGGGCGCCGTGGCCCGTCGCCCCGGAAGGCTGGGCCGATCCGCTGGCCGAGAGCCAAGGCGCGACGGCGCTGGCGCTGCTCACGGCGGTGAGACGCTGGCGTTCGGAGCAGAAGCTCAGCCCGGGCGTGCCGCTGGCCGAGGCCACGCTCGAGGTGGGCAGCGCCCTGGCCCCCCACGTCGCGGCCGTGGAGGCCGACGTGAAGGCAGCGCTGCGCGTGGGCGCGCTGGCCGTACGTGCCGACCCCACGCTGGCCCCCGACGCGCTGCGCCTGCTCTCGGCACGTGCGCTCCCGTCAGGCCCGGCCTAGAGCGCCGATGAGCCGCCCTGCCCGCCGCAGCGCGCCAGAGATGATCGCGGCCCTCGATCTGGGCAGCAACTCGTTCCACCTGGTCGTGGCGCGAGTGGTGGAGGGCGTGCCCCAGGTGGTGGACCGCCTGCGCGAGCGCGTCGTGCTGGCGGCGGGCCTGACCAAGGACGACGAGCTCGACGCAGCAACCCAGGCCCGCGCGCTGGCCGCGCTCGAACGCTTCGGGCAGCGCCTCAAGAGCCTCGACCTCCACGACGTGCGCGCCGTCGGCACCAACGCGCTGCGCAAGGCGAGGAACGCCCGGGACTTCTTGAAGCGCGGCCAGGCGGCCCTGGGGCACCCGATCGAGGTCATCAGCGGCCACGAAGAGGCCCGGCTCATCTACCTGGGCGTGGCGCACGACCTGGCCGACGAAGACGGTCGCCGCCTGGTGGTGGACATCGGCGGCGGCAGCACGGAGTGCATCGTCGGTGAGCGCTTCGAGACGCTGCACATGGACAGCCTCTACATGGGCAGCGTCTCGTACTCGCTGGAGTTCTTCCCCAAGGGCGAGATCCGCAAGCAGGGCTTCGCGCGCGCCGAGATGGCGGCCCGGCTGGAGATCGAGCCCATCGAGCGGCGCTACCGCAACCTGGCCTGGAAGAGCGCGGTCGGCTCCTCGGGCACCATCCTG
>JANOFW010000186.1:0-6023 GCA_031413835.1 Planctomycetia bacterium | reverse complement strand
GCGCCAGCGCCCCGGCCGTGAAGGCTGCGCCCAGCCAGCCCCGGGTCGCGCCGCCGCCGCCCCCTCCCGCTCCGCGCTCAGTAGCCTCGGGATCAGACGGCAACATCGTGCCGCCCGCCGCCGGCATGCGCGCCAGCGCTCCGGCCCGCCCCTACGTGCCGCCGGTCAGCAGCGCCCCGCGCAGCACGAACCCCGTCCCTCCGATGACGGCCAGCGCGCCGCGCCCGCCCCAGCCCTACGTGGCGCCCCGTCCGGCCCCGCGCCCGTCCTACCGTCCGGCTCCGCCCACGCGGCGTCCGAAGGACTGCAAGACCTGACCGTAGGCCCCTCCGGCTCCCGTTGGGAGCCACAACGAAAAGGGCCGGCGCTTTGCGCCGGCTCTTTTCGTTTCTAGGGACGGAGGCGCCTGCTGGCGAGGGATGGGTCTAGCCGGCGCCTAGCAAGGGGGCTTGGGGGACAGGTCATGCTGGACGCGTGCGATCGCTCCGCGCGCTCAACGGCCTGCTGCTCCTCTTCGTGCTCGTCCCGGCGGGCGTGCTGGGCTGGCTCGGTCTCAAGGCCGCCGACGGCTACGAGGCCGAGATGGCCGGCTACCTGCGCCGCGAGTTGGACACGGCGGGTCTGCTCGTCAAGCGCATGGGCCAGGAGGCGGTGGTGGAGGAGGGGGCTGACGCCAAGGAGCGCCTCGCCGCTGCCGCCGCCTACGTCGAGGCGCGGCTGCCGTTCGACAAGCCGCTCGCCGTCCTTGCCGGCGCCAAGCGCGTGCTCGCCACGGCCGGCCTGCCCGGGCTGCATGCGCTGTGGCGCGAGGACGGCCTGGAGCTGGCCGTCGCCGACGCCAGCGGCGTCTTCGTGGTGCCTCTTGAACTCAAGGACGATGCCGAGCGTAGGACGAGCGATCGCGACCGGCTGCTTGAGGACCTTAGGCGCGACGCCGACGCGGCGCTGTTCGGGCGCGACGACCCGGCCGCCGCTGCCGCAGTCTGGGTGGGGGCGGCGGAGCGCGCGCCTGACGAGGCCTTCCGCGCACAGGTGGCGGTCGAGGCGCTGTGGACCTCCGTGCGCGCGGGCCGTGCGCCGGGCGTGGTGCAACCTGCCGTGGCGCGGCTGCTCGAGACCTGGCCGGAGGCGCTCCTGGCCGCCGCGGGCCGAACCTGGGTGCGACTGCTCGTGCTGGCCGCCGATCGCCAGGTCCTGGAACGTCTCTCGGCGAGCGGTCGCTTGGCCGAGACGGCACTCACGCGCGAGGAGCGCGCGCAGATCGCGCGTCTGCTGCGATCCGGCAAGGCGTCGCCTGGGGGGGCCAGCCGTGAGCTCATGGCAGCGCTCCCGCATGGGCTGAGCCTGCGGGTGGTGCGCACGGGCCCGACGGCGCCCGCGCTCGTGGCGTCCCTCGCGCATGGCCCCATACCGAGGGCGCTACGCGACCTCGGCCCGATCACCCTGGAGGCCGGTCGTCCGGCGCCGGCGCCGTACCTGGCCTCCGGCAGGGTCGGCCCGCTGGAGATCCCCTCGACGCTGGGCATCGAGGTCCCCCGACCTCTGGGCGAGCCGCTGACGATCACGCTGCGTCACGGCGGCGCGGCGTCGTTGGAGCGAGATGTCGCTCGCCGCAAGGCCTGGGCCGCCGTGGCTGTGGGGGCCATGCTGGCCGTCGTCCTGCTGGGCCTGCTCCTCACCCGCCGCGCCGTGCGGCGCGAACAGGAAGCCGTGCGCCTGCGCGACGAGTTCCTGGCCAATGTCTCGCACGAATTGCGCACGCCGTTGACCAGCGTGAGCCTCTACGCCGACCTGCTGGCGCGCCCCGACCTCACGCCGGAGAAGCGGCGCGCGCACCTCGAGGTGGTGCAGGCCGAGAGCGCACGGCTCTCGGCGCTGGTGGAGGACCTGCTCGACTTCTCGGCCCTGGAGCGGGGCGCGCGACGGCTCGAGCCCGAGCCCGTGGAGGTGGGCGCGGCCGTCGAGCGTGCGCTGGCGCCCTACCGCGTGCTGGCGGAGCGCCAGGGCGTCCACCTCGCTGCCCCCCCAGCCCCCCGAGTCATGGAGGCCCTGGTCGATGCCCAGGCCCTGGCGCGCATTCTGGCCAATCTCGTCGGGAACGCCTTCAAGCACGGCACGCCCGCCCGCGACGGCGGGACGCCGACCGTGTGCGTCCTCGTCCAAAGCCGCGCAGGACACACGGAGGTCGAGGTGCGCGATAACGGGCCGGGCATCCCGCAGGACGAGCGCCCGCACCTCTTCGAGCGCTTCCAGCGGGGTCGCGCCGCCGGGCGCCGCCCGGGGACGGGGCTGGGGCTCTCGCTCTCGCGCTCGCTCGCCCGTGCCATGGGGGGCGACCTGATCTACGTCGAGGAGGCGCACGAGACCGTGTTCCGGCTCACCCTGCCCTCTGCCCCTGCGACCATCGGGGCCGGCGACGAGGTCGAAGCGTGAGCCTGGCACCGAAGATCCTGCTGGTGGAGGACGAAGCCCCGATCCGTCTGGGCCTCACCGAGGCCCTGGCCGCCGAGGGCTACCGCGTGACCGCCGTCGAGGGCGTCAAGACGGCTCTCGACGCGCTTGCCGGCAAGCCCGACCTGATCGTGCTCGACCGCCGCCTGCCCGACGGCGAGGGCCTCGACGTGCTGCGCGCGGCGCGCGCGTTGCCGCATCCCACGGCGGTGATCGTGGTCTCGGCGCGCGGCTTGCCCGAGGACCGCATCCAGGGCCTCGAGGACGGCGCCGACGACTACATCACCAAGCCCTTCCATCTGCGCGAGCTCTTGGCGCGCGTGCGCTCGGTGCTGTCGCGGGGGGGCATGGACAGGGGGCCGCGGGGCCGGCACCTCTCGAGCGGGCCCCTGAGCCTCGACCTGGGTGCGCGCACGGCCAAGCTGGGTCGCAAGACCCTCGACCTCACGCGCCTCGAGTTCGACCTGCTCGCCTACCTCCTCCGCCATGCCGGCCGCGCCATCGAGCGCCACGAGCTCCTCGACCGCGTCTGGGGCTACGCTCCCACCGGCCGCACCGTCGACTTCCACGTGCTCTCCCTTAGGAAGAAGCTGGCGGGGACGGCGGATCGGTTGGTGACGGTTCAGGGTGTGGGGTACCGCTGGGATCGTCCCGAGTAGGCGACGCTTCTTCCTAGCAGTGCCGCGCGCAGACGCGCGGCGCGGAGTACGCTGGCGCGGACGCCGCGTCGTTCGGACGTGGTGCGCCTAGCGGAGGGTCTTCGATGCGGGTCCTGCTTGCGGTGTTGATGCTGGGTGCCGTCGTCGGTGGTGGCGGGCGGAGGAGCGCGGTGGGGGAGGAGCAAGCCGCGCAGCCGGCGCTGGCGGACCGCGCGAAGATCCTGGGAGTCGAGCTGCGGCGTGGACCGGCGGCCGACCTCGCGCCCTTCCTCGCGCAGGGCGCCCATCCGGCGCTGCGGGCGCAGGCCATCCGTGCGCTTGGCCGGATCGGCGACCGCGCCGGCGCGCCCGCGCTGCTGGCCGAGGGCCTCAAGGCGGGTGCCACGGACCTCTTGGCCTATCTGGAGGCGGCCGGGCTATCGGCGGCGAAGTCGCTCGAGGGAGCCGTGCTGCCCTGCACGGAGTCCAAGGATCCGGCGGTGGCGGCCGCGGCGTTCGCGGCGCTGGGCTGGATCGGCGGCGATTCGGCCGTGGCGGCGCTGGTCCGGGGGCTCCATCGCACCGAGTCGGCGGTGCTCGCGGCCGTGCTGGAGGGGCTGGCGCGCGCGAAGGTGGAGGGCCTGCTGGAACGCGTGCTGCGTTGGCGCGACCATCCGGACGCCGATGTCCAGCAGGCCGTGCGGTTCGCCTCCTGGATGTTGGCCGGGGCGCGGCGCACCGCGGCGACGGCCGGCGGCGCAGCGTGGGCAGGCGACGACGATCTGGCGTTCCAGATCCACAGCTGGGCGGGCCGCAACAGGCACGCCGACGTGAGCGTGGTCCGGCCGCTCGGCATCCTCACGCCCTTCCCGGTCGTCGATGGAACCCCCAGCGCCCTGGGCAGCCCGGCCATCCTGCCCACGATGGCGAAGTACCTCGTCGAGGGCGACGAGCGCGTGGCGCAAGAGGCGCTGGCCCGCATCTACGCCACGCGGCTGGGTGGCGTGGTGGACGAGGCTCTCGCTTCGGCGCTCGGACGTCCCGACCCCATCACGCGCCAGGCGGCGATCGAGGCCGCCGCGGGGAAGCCGCGCTCGCAGCGGCTGGTCGCCGCCCTGCGCTCGAGGATGGAGGCCGAGGCCGATGCTCGCGTGCGCGAGGCGCTGGCCGTGGCGCTGTGCAAGCTGGGCGACGAGCCAGCCGCGCAGGCCGTCCTCGCCCGCAAGGATCGGCCCAAGGATGTGACGCTGCGCGTGTTGACCGAGCTGCGCGTGCTGGGGGCCTCCAAGCGCGAGGGCGCCGTGCAGGAGCTGTGCGACCTGGCGCGCTCGCAGGCCTTCCCCGCAGCGATGCTCGAGGCGCTCTCGCTGCTTGAGGAGCGCGCGGGTGAGCCCGCGGCGAAGCTCGTGGGCGAGGCGCTCGGGCACCCGGACGCCTACGCGCGCGCAGCTGCGGTGAGTCTCGTGGGCAAGCACAAACTGGTGGCGCTACTGCCGGACTTGGCGCGCTTGATGGAGGAATGCACGGGGCACGCCGAGCGCGACATCCGGCAGGCCGTCGTCGAGGCCTGGGCGGAGCTCGCCGACCAGGTGCCGGCCCTGCGCGAGAGCATCGTCAACGCGGCGACGCTTGACCCCGCGTTCACCGCCCGGGCGGCGGCGCGCGACGCCATGAAGAAGCTCAATCTCCCGGGCGTGCCAGGCGAGGTCCCGCTCCAGCCCAACGACTGGGCGGGCCTGCCGCGACCCAAGGGGCCGATCTTGGGCGTGGACCTGAGCCAGGGCGAGGGCCCGCTCACGGAGGCCGAGATCCTCACGCTGGCGGATCGCATGCAGGCCGAGCGGCCCGAGTTCGTGGTCGAGAACGACGTGGGCTCGTTCCGCCTCGCCATCGACCCGACGGAGGCGCCGGTCCACGCGGTCTCGTTCCTGCTGTGCGTGGCCTCGGGCGTCTACGAGAAGACCCTCTGGCACCGCGTCGTGCCGTCCTTCGTCATCCAGGGCGGGGACCCGCACGGCACCGGCAACGGCGACGCCGGCTGGTCGCTGCCCGACGAGATCACCCGCGGGCGCTTCGTGCGCGGCGCGTTGGGCATGCCCAAGGGCGCGATCCGCGACACGGGGGGCTGCCAGCTCTTCGTGATGCACAGCGACTACCGCCCGCTGGACGGCCGCTACACCTGCTACGGCCGCGTCGTGGACGGCATGGAGACCGTCGATCGCATCCGGGTGGGGGACCGGACCCTGAAGGTGGGCATGGTCGTCAAGTAGCCCGATTCGAAAGGGTCAGACCCCGTTGAATCATGGATCTAGCACGCCCCTCACAGGGGGAGGGCGTCTGAGGTGCATCCTACGTGCGACGGAGGCACCCATGCAGACGACGATCGGACGGCTGGCGCTCGCCCTGCTCCTGGCTCTTGGCTTCGCGGCCGGAGGCGTGGCCCGCGCCGAGGACGAGGCCCAGCCCCTGAGCGCGGCCGAGCAGGCCTACAAGGACGCCTGGTGGGCCGAGACCGGCGGCGGCAACTTGAACGAGGCGCTCGTGCTCTACGAGAAGGCGGCGGCAGCCGAGGGCCCTGCCGGTGTTCGGGCCAAAGCGCTCTACCGGCGCGCGGTGATCCAGCAGCGCATCGGCAAGACCGAGGCGGCCATCCAGACCCTCGAACGTCTGGCCAAGGAGCATCCTGGCGAGGCCGAGGTCCAGACCGACGCGCGTGCGCGCCTCGCCGAGTGGACGGCCGTGGACCTGCGCACGGGCTTCCCCGAGTGGTACCGCCGCTTCCAGTACGGCCCGGAGTTCCAGGCCAAGATCCTCGACCTGGTGCTCAAGCTGGGCGGGAGCACGCACGCCGACGTGCAGGCCGCGCGTCAGGAGATCCTGACCATCGGCGAGCCGGCGATCCCGGCCTTGCGCGTGCCCAGGTGCGCGCGCAAG
>JANOFW010000185.1:0-4551 GCA_031413835.1 Planctomycetia bacterium | reverse complement strand
GCGTTCACAGGCAACAGGAGCACGTCGGCGGCCACGCCGAGGGCCGGGCCGTCGAAGGGCGAGCGCGTGGCGCCGTCGAGGTAGGTCCCCCGGTCGCCCAATGAGGCGAAGGTCCAGGGCGAGCCCAGATCGCGCTCCAGGCGCGCGGCGCGCACCTCGAGCCGATCGAAGAGCGGGGCGGCAAGCAGGCCGGGGGCCACGGCGTCAGCGAAGCGTTCGCCCGCCTCCGTCAGGGCACGCGGCGTCTCGGGGGTGCGCACGAAGCGCGGGGCCACGTCGCCCAGCGCGCCGTTGACGAACAGCACGAGCGGGTGGCCCGGGAGACGCCAGCCCAGCTGCTCCTCGATGGCCCCGGCGAGGTCGCGGTCGAAGGACAGGTGGGCGCGGCGCACGGAGACCGGGTGCACGGCGTAGTTCAAGAGCAGCGCCAGCGTTCGGCCCTCGTCGGTCACCACGCGCAGGCCCACGACGCGGTCGTCCACGTCGTCGAACTCGCCGCCGCCGCGACGCCGCGCCAGGATCGGCTGGCCGTCCGGCCCGCGGTCGCGCGCCTCGCCGAAGGAGAGGCGCGCCGGCCGCGCGTGGCGGAACGCCGTGCGCACGGCGCTGGCGGCGGCGCTCACGATGCGCTCGAAGACCTCCGGGTCGAAGTGGTCGAGCGCCAGCACCTGGGCAAGCGGATCGCGCGCGTAGCCCCCCAGGCCGCTGTGCGTGTGCGTGGCCGTGAGGATCAGGAATGGCGCGCTGACGCCGAGATCGGACAGACGCGCGAGCAGCGCCTCGACGAGGAACGCGTCGCTGGTGGTGAGGTCGAGGCGCACGAAGACGAGCGGCGGCCCGCCGCCCTCGGGGCGCAGCACCAGGGCGCGCGCGCTGAGCGCGTCGCCGGGCTCGACGGGTCGTGCGAACAGGGGGGCGCGGGGGGCGCTACCCTCACCGCGTTCGGCCATGAGTTCGAGCGAGAGGCGCCCCAGGGGGCCCAGTCCCAGGCAGGCCGGCGCGCCCACGCGACGCGGCCGTTGGCCCCAGCCCGACAGTGTGCCGACGTCATCGAGCAGGTCGAAGCTGGCCTCGGCCACGCCGGCGCTGAACACCTGGGCTCCCTCCCAGCGGGCCGCGCCCGGCGCGGGCAGGGGCCCGGGTGCCGCCAGACGGCCGCCGAGAAAGCCCTGGACGCTCCAGAAGAGCACGTGGGCCGCCAGCGCCAGCCGGTAGAGCCATCTCAGGCGCGGGCGTCGTCGCACGAGGGTCAGCAAGCCCGAGCAGGCGAGCCAAACGCCGACCCCCACGCCGACCCCCGGGGCCAGCCCGTGGAGCGCGCCGACGAACCAGCCTGAGGCCGCCCCCAGCGTGAGCGGCACGCACTCGCCCAGCAGGCGGCCCAAGAAGCCGCCCGGGCCGCGAAGGAGCGCGAACACGGCGGCGGCACCTCCGGAGCGCGGGCCCTCCGCGCGCAGGCACAGCATGGCCGCAGGTGGGCCGAAGGCCACCTTGGCGCATCCGGCTGCGCAAGGCAGCGTCCCGCCCGCTTCCGAGGGTAGGCTTCCGCAGCGCCCTGGGTGGAGCCCCGCATGACGAAGCATCGTGTGGTCCTGCTGGCCGGCGACGGCATCGGGCCGGAGGTCTCCGACGCCGCACGGCGCGTGATCGAGGCCGCCGGCCTGCCCGTGGAGTGGGTCGAGATGCCCATGGGCCTGGAGGCGTTCTTGAAGCAGGGCGACGCGCTGCCGGCAGCCTCGGTGGCCGCGATCAAGGCCTGCGGTACGGCCTTGAAGGGCCCCACGACGACCCCCATCGGCAAGGGCCACGCCTCCGCCAACGTGCGCCTGCGCAAGGAGCTCGATCTCTTCGCCAACATCCGGCCGGTCAAGACGGTGCCGGGCCTCGAGACGCCCTACGGTGCGGTGGACCTGGTGGTGGTGCGCGAGAACACCGAGGACCTCTACGCCGGCTTCGAGCACGAGGTGGCGCCGGGCGTGGTGACCTCCATCAAGGTCATCACCGACCGCGCCAGCCGGCGCATCGCGCGCTTCGCCTTCCGCCACGCGGAGGCCTGGGGGCGCAAGCGGGTGACGGCCGTGCACAAGGCCAACATCATGAAGAAGGCCGACGGCCTGTTCCTCGAGTGCTGCCGCCAGGAGTCCGAGGCCTACACCGGCAAGATCTCCTTCGACGACGTGCTGGTGGACGCGCTCTGCATGAAGCTGGTCAGGAACCCGACCCAGTACGACGTGCTGCTGCTCGAAAACCTCTACGGCGACATCGTCAGCGACCTGGCCGCGGGCCTGATCGGTGGGCTGGGCCTGGCCCCGGGCGCGAACTACGGCGAGGGCTGCGCGGTCTTCGAGGCCATCCACGGCTCGGCCCCGGACATCGCCGGGCAGGGCATCGCCAACCCGATCGCAATGATCCTCTCGGGAGCCATGATGTGCCACCACCTGGGCCGTCCCGATCTCTACAAGCGCATCCGCCGCGGCGTCGCGCACGTGACCCAGCACGTCAAGCAGGCGCTCACGCCCGATCTGGGGGGCAAGGGCACCAGCGCCCTCCTCACCCAGGCGATCCTCGAGGCCGTCAAGGCTCAGCCGGTCGCGGTCTAGCCGATGGAGCCGCGCACCCGCAACCGCTTGCTCAAGCTGGGCCTCCTGGCCCTGCTGACCTGCGGCGTCGTGTACGCCCTGGTGCTCCACCCGGGCCCCGACCTGCGCCCGCAGGTAGAGGAGTTCCTGCGCGCCTGCGATGCCGACCGGGTGTCGGAGGCCATGACGCGCACGGCCCTGGGGCAGACCTGGGAGCTGCAGGATCTGCTGGAAACGACGCGCTACCGGCGTGGAGCCCTAGGGCGCTTCCAGGCCTTCGAGTCCGCCGAGCCGCTGGAGCGGCTCGCCGACGGATCCGCGCCTCGGCGCCTGCTGCGCGCGCGCCTGCGCTTTGCCAAGGTCAAGGACCCCGTGGCCTCGACCTTCACCTTCGCACGCGGCACCTCGGGCTGGATCCTGAGCGACTTCGACATCCCCACGCCCAGCGCCCAGGGACGGCGGGGCCAGGTCGAGCGTGCCAAGGGCGACGCCGAAGCGCTCGCGCGCAACCTGGCCAAGAGCGAGTTCGTGGCCGCCTACGAGCGCTTCACGCGCGAGGCCCGCATGGCGACCAGCGCCACCGCCTTCGAGGAACGCCTGCTTCCGCTGCTCGACGGGCTCGGAGCGCCCAACGCGGTGCGCTGTCTCGCTGCCGAGCCCCGAGGCACCGCCGTAGCGGCGCGGGTCGAGGTGCGCTACGACACCGGGCTGGTGCGGCTGATCGAGCTCGAGATGCGCTCGGAGGATGGCCGCTGGAAGGCGACCTCCGTCGAGGTGCGCACGCCCCCGTAGCGGCTCACTCTGCCGGCCCGCGGACGTTCGGCGCGCCGGAGCGGGGCGCTCAGGCCTCGGGGTGGGGCCGCAGCAGGCTGCGCCGCGCGCCGGCGAGCGCCTGGGCGACGAGCTCGTCCCAGGGGAGCGGCTGCTCCAGCTCGGCCAGGCGCTCCGCCCGCGCCCGCGTCTCGGGATGCGGCGCGCTCAGGAAGGAGCAGCAGTCCTCGTGGGGACGGATCGAGATGTCGTAGGTGCCGATGCGGCGCGCGCGCTCCATGATCTCCACCTTGTCGCTGCCGATGAGCGGCATGTAGAGCGGCAGCGCGTGACCGGGCAGCACGGTGACGGCGTGGACCGCGCGCAGGTTCTCGGCCGTCTGGCTCGCCACCTGGCCCAGGCTGTCGCCGGTCACGATGCCCAGGGCCTTCTCCTCGCGCGCCAGGGCGATGCCGATGCGCAGCATCGCGCGCCGATAGACCAGCATGCGCACCTCGGCCGGCACCACCGACACGATGGCGCGCTGGCAGTCCTCGAAGGGCACCACGATCAGCGGCAGCTCGCCCGCGGCCCAGGCCAGCACGCGCCCGAGATCCTCGATCTTCTCGAGCACCGCCTGGGCCCCCAGCGAGCGGTTCCAGAAGTGCACCGCCGTCACCCGCGCCCCGCGCCGCAGCATCTGCCAGGCAGCCACCGGCGAGTCAAGCCCGCCGGAGAGGAAGGCCAGCAGGCGCCCGCCGCTGCCCACGGGAAGCCCGCCGGGGCCCGCGACCCGGCCCGCGCTCACGACGGCCCGGCCGGTGAGCACCTCGACGCGCACCCTCACCGCCGGGGTGTGCACGTCCACGGGGCGGTTGCTGGCGCTCATGCAGGCCGCGCCCAGCGCGCGTGAGATGCCGATCGAGTCGAGCGGGAAGGACTTGTCCGCGCGCCGCGACTCGATCTTGAACGAGCCCGGCGGCGCCTCGGCCAGGACCTCGATCGCTGCGGCCTCCAGGGCCCCGAGGTGGGCCTCAACCAGGCGCGCGCGCGCCGCGTGCGGCCAGAGTTTGGCGTGACCGGAGCAAATCCGAAAGGCGTCTCATCGAACCCGGTACACGACCATACCAAAACGGTCTGGCCATCGTTCAATCGCCACTACCGCTCGAACCCGAACTCTCCACGGTAGCTATTTGGAACCACTCCGTTTCGAAGCGAAGCG
>JANOFW010000184.1:0-1871 GCA_031413835.1 Planctomycetia bacterium | reverse complement strand
GCCTCCAACGATCGCCGCAGGATGATGCGCGGTGGGATGTGCAGCGCTGCCAGGCGGGACGAGAAGGGCGCATAGCCGGCAGCGCCGACGCTGAGCATCTCGTGATCGGCATAGGCGAAGCCCGTCGCCGCGAAGCGGCCTTCCGCGTCCGTGAGGGCGGAGTTCGGCTCTTCCGGTCGATGTCGCACCCAGGCGTCGGGGATCGGCGCGCCGGTCGCGGCGTCCACAACATGCCCCTCCACGCGCCGCCCGTGCTCAAGCACGATGCGCAGGGGCTCGGGCGACGCGCCGGCCAGGGCGCACAGCTCAGTCCGCAGGTGCTCAGGGTGTTTGACAGTCACGCTCACGCTGCCGGCAGCGAGATCGTCGAAGGCGAAGCGGCCCTGTGCGTCCGTGAGCCGCGCGAGGCGAGGGCCGGGCATCAGGCTTCCAAGCGACACCCCGCGCTCGGCGTCCAAGACTGTGACGCGTGCCGCCGCCACCGGGCGGCCCTCTTGGTCCACGACCACTCCCGAGAGGGCCGCGCCCTCGGGAAGCACCAGCTCAAGGCGGCTGGTCGTGCGCACGCCCGGACGCTGAACCGTGAGCCGCCCCGGTGCGCTGGCCCGCACGAAGCACGTAGCGGCGAGCGGCGCGGCAAGGCGGAACGCCCCGTCCGGGCCTGTAACGACTTCGCTCCAAGCCCTTTCGCCGACCCTCGCTCCCTGCCGCAGAAGTTCGACACGACCACCCGCCAAGGCGGTGCCCGACTCCGTGCGCAGGGTGCCGCGCACCTCGCCCTCGAACGCTAGGCGCTCCACTGGGGCATGGACGGCGGGAGGCAGGTTTGCATTCGGCGCCGCGAGGATGGGCCCGGTGGACGCGGGTAGCGTCGCTGGACGCGACGGCTCACCGGGGGCAGAACCCAACGATGGGGCCGTAGGCTCGGATGTCCCGCGGAACAGGTCAGCACCCCCCAAGCCCAATACGACAGCGCCCAAGAGCACGAGCAACGCGGCGGCCGCCGCACCGAGGCCGAGTTTCATCAGCGCACCTCCCGCAAGCGTCCCGACCACTGACGCCCCTCCACCCTTCGCCCACGTCAGCAGCCCCACCGACCAGGCCCCTGCGCGGCCGTCGCGCCCACCGCCCATCTGCGCTCGCATGCGCTGGAGGCCCCGCCGGAGCCGGGTGCGCGCCGTCTCCAGGGGCACGTCCAGCCGCCGGGCCACGTCGGGCACGCTCAATCCTTCGTAGTAGCGCAGCAGCAGCGTGCTGCGGTAGGGCTCCTCGAGAGCCAGGAGCGCCGCCACAAGCCGCCGCCGCGCCTCCTCGCGCTCCACGATGGCCTCGACGGCGGGGAGGGCCTCGGGCCGTGCGACGGCCTTCTCGCGCTCGTGTCGCCGCCGGCCTCGGCGCCGGACGTCGATCGCGAGGTTGTGCGCGACGCGCCGCAGCCAGGAGCGCAGAGAGCCAGGATCCCGCGGCCCGTGCCCCATCGCGCGCAGCCAGGTCTCTTGGACGACGTCCTCGACCTCGCCGTCGCCGCCGAGCACGCCGCGCGCGGCCGCGCGCACGAAGTCCGCGTGGGCCAGCAGGGCATCGAGGCTGGGGAGAGGGGGGTACGTCACGCTTCCATGCTCTAGGACGCCGCCGAGGGGGTCGCTGGGTTCAAAAACGCTCGAGCCCCACCCCGGCGGCCTCAGAACCGGTAGGCGCGCTTCCAGAGGTCGGCGAGCGCGACGGCCTCGATGCCCCCGCCGAGGGGGAAGGTGTGGGCGCCGGCGTGGACCACCTCGAGGCGGTCAAGCTTGAGGTTGGCCAGGGCCGTGTGCATGGCCCGGGTGGCGGAGGGGGTCTCGCTGCGCTTGAACTCGAAGCCCCAACGCTTG
>JANOFW010000183.1:0-3938 GCA_031413835.1 Planctomycetia bacterium | reverse complement strand
CCAGGCATGACGATCTCGAAGTCGAGGACCGTGGGCGCGGCGCTGAAGGTGAGCGTCTCGACCGTCGCCTGGTAGCTCTCGCCCGTGGCGGCGGTCTGCGTGCCCCCCGTGAAGAGCAGCGTCACGTCGCCTTCCTCCAGGCCCGGCGCGGCGGGCGTGAATATCAGGGGCAGCGTCACGCTGGCGCCAGCCGCCACGAGCACAGGCAGCGAGCCCGGGTCGATGCGGAAAGCCCCGGCCGGCGCCGGCTCGGTCGCCGTGGCAGCCACCCCCAGGGGGTTGCGGAAGGTGCGCGAGGCCACGGTCAAGCGGGTGGCGGAGACCGTGCCTAGATCGACCACCGCGGGCGGCACCACGCCCGGGCCGCCGCCGCCGCCGCCGCAGCCGACGGGGCCGGCCAGGAGGAGAGCCAACGAGCCGCTCGCCAGCCACCGCGAAGCGGTCTTGCGTCGAGACGAACGCGCCACGCGAAACCTCCGCCACCACGGCCAGAATCCGCTGGGCCGGAGCCCACAGGGCCACTCTACCTCAGCCCGGGCGGCGCGCCCCCTGCGACGGGCCGCCGCGAGGCCCGCAGGTCCAGTCGAGACCTGACCCACGCACTTGGCGGCGCGCTGGCCCGCTGGAGGGCTACCATGGCGCGCCATGCCCCGCGCCCTCCGCCTCGCGCTCGTGCTGTCCTCGTGCGCCCTGGCGGGGACCGCTTGCAGCAACCGGCAGAAGAAGCTCAGCGAGGGCGGCAACCTCATGTCGCAGCTCTACTACGACGTCCTGGGGGGCCAGCGCGACACGAGCCACTACTTCAGCGTGGTGCGTGACGGCCACGACGCGGAGTCCTTCTGCTACCGCTGCGACGAGGACCCCTACCTCGTGGACAAGAACGTGGAGGCGCTCACCAAGCTGGGTGGGGCGCCCTACGGCCGGCTCGAGGGCCAGGCCAACACGATCGTGCTGCTCCTCGAGGTGCTGCTCGAGGATCCCGCGGCGCTGGCGCGCTCACAGGCGGCCGTCTCGCTCACCCGCCTGGGGGCGCTGCTGCCGCGCTACGCCACCCGCGGCCCCGAGGACGATGGCAGCCGGCTGGCCGCGGGCATCGCCGAGATCCAGGGCATCTACGCCTCGCCCAGCAGCCAGTCCTACCGCGAGCGGCTGGCGCAGGTGTTGACCGCGCTGGGCGAGGCCACCTACGTGCCCGGCGTGTTCGCCAAGAAGGCGCTGCAGCTCTTCGGCACCACGCCCGGCCTGATCGACGAGCGCGATCCTGCGGTGCGCACGGCGCTGGAGACGGCCATCGTCAAGACCGCCCGGCAGGCCATCGTCTACGGGCTCACCGCGGCCGTCGAGGGCCCGACCGACTTCGTGCGCGCCGACGCCCTGCGGGGGCTCAAGGTGCTGGGCGAGGTCACGGCGGTACCGGCCGTGCGCCAGCGCGTGGAGGTCGAGGTGAGCGCGCGCGTGCGCGGCGAGGCCGCCGAGTACTTCGCGCGGGCCGGCACGCCCGAGGCGATCGAGGGCCTCGTGAGGCTGCTGGACGATATGGACGGCAGCGTGCGCTGGAAGTCCCGCCAGGCCCTGATGCGCTTCGCGGGCCACGACCTGGGCTCGCGCCGGGATCCTTGGGAGCGTTGGGCCAAGGAGCGCTGGCCGGGGCTGGTCTTCGCGGAGCAGCCCTCCTCGGAGCCGGCGGCCGCGTCCGCCGGGTAGAGCGCGTGGATCGGCGTCGTGCGTTCTACTGGGGGCTGCGTCTCCTCGGGCTGGCCTTGATGGCCTTCGTGCTGTCCACCCAGGTGCGTTGGCACGACACGCTCACGTTGGTGGACGGCGCCACGCTCACCGGCCGGGTCGAGGCGCAGGGCAGCGGCTACGTCGTGCACAAGCACAGCGTGGGCGATACGGAGAGCGTGCTCAGCGTGCCGGCGGAGCAGGTCGCGCGGCGCACGCTGGCCGGGCGTTCGGCGCCCGACGTGGTGCTGGGGCTGCCGAGCCTGCTCGGGCGCCTGGGCGGACGCCTGCCCACCGTGCTGCTCGTGATCCTGCTGCTGGCGGCGCTGGTGGCGCTCACGGCCTGGCGCTGGCAGGTGCTGGTCGCGGCGCTGGACCTGGCGCTCGGGCGGCTCACCGCCGTGCGGCTCACCTTCGTGGGTCTGTTCTTCAACATCGCCGTGCCCGGCTCCACGGGCGGCGACGTGGTCAAGGCCTTCTACGCGGCGCGGCTCCTGGGCGCTCCCACGTGCGCCGTCGTCTCCGTGTTCGTGGATCGCTTCCTGGGGCTCTTCGCGTTGGTGCTCATGGCCGGGCTCGCCCTGCTCGCGGCGCCTTCCGATGCGGCCTACGCCACGCCGCGGCTGCTGGTGCTCGCCTGCCTGGGCGGTGGGCTGCTGGCCGCCGTGCTGCTCCTCTCCCGGCGCGTGCGCCGCCGCGTGGGTCTCTCCGCCCTGGCGCGCCGGCTGCCTTTTGCGCACGTGCTGGCCGAGGCCGACGCGGCCCTGCGCCTGTACCGCCGCCGGCCCGGGGCCCTGGGCGGAGCACTGGCGCTCTCCCTGCTCAACCACGCCGGCTGCGTGCTCGCCGCGGCGCTCCTGGCCTCGGCCCTGGGCATGCGCGAGCTGGGCTGGGGGCCGCTGTTCGTGGTGGTGCCGTTGGCCAGCCTGGCTGCCGCCGTGCCGCTGCTTCCCGGGGGCTGGGGGGTGGGCGAGGTGGCCTACGCCTTCCTGCTGGCGCCCTTCGGGGTCGACCCTACCGAGGCCGTGGGCCTCTCGGTGCTGCTCCGGCTCCTGACTCTCGCCGTAAGCCTGCCCGGCGGCGTGCTGTGGATGACCGCACGCGCCACGCCCACCCCCGAGGTGCTGGCCGCTGAGATGCAGCGGGCGGAGGCGGGGCTGGCCGAGCTGGGCCCCACGGAGGAACGCGCATGAGCACGGGCAGGACACCGGATCTCGTCGTAGTGGGCACGCTGGCGTTCGACGACGTCGAGACGCCCGCCGGTCGGCGGGAGGGCGTGTTGGGCGGCAGCGCCACCTACTTCAGCGTGGCGGCGGCGAGTTTCTGCCGCGTGGGCCTGGTCGGGGTGGCAGGCGCCGACTTCCCGCCGGAGCACCTGGCGCTGCTCCGGCGCCGCGGCGTGGATCTGGCCGGTCTGGAGGTCAAGGCCGACGGCCGCACGTTCCATTGGGCCGGGCGCTACGAGGGCAGCATGGACCAGGCGCAGACCCTGGCCACCGATCTGAACGTGCTCGCCGGCTTCACGCCTCGCCTGCCCGAGGCCTTCCGCCGCGCGCGCTGCGTGTTCCTGGCGAACATCGACCCGAGCATCCAGGCCGCCGTGCTCGACCAGCTGCTGGCACCGGAGGGCGGCGCGCCGCGGCTGGTCGCCATGGACACCATGAACCTCTGGATCCGCATCGCGGAACCGGCGCTTCGGCGCGTGCTGGCGCGCGTGGACGGGCTGTTCGTCAATGACGCCGAGGCACGCCAGCTCAGCGGGCGCGGCAACCTGATCGCGGCCGGTCGTGCGTTGCTCGAGCTGGGTCCGCGCTTCGTGATCGTCAAGAAGGGCGAGCACGGCTCCTTCCTCTTCAGCCGCGAACGCTCCTTCGCGCTGCCGTCCTACCCGGTCGAGAACGTGGTGGATCCCACCGGGGCAGGCGACTCCTTCGCCGGCGCCGTGATGGGCTTCGCCGCCACGAGCGCACGGCCGGATCCGGCGCGGCTGTGCGAGGCGCTGCTCTACGGCACGGTCATGGCCTCCTTCACGGTGAGCGACTTCAGCCTCGGAGCCCTCGAGCACCTGGGGCGCCCGGCCCTCGAGGAGCGTCTGGCGGCCTTCCGGGCCTTCGTGGCGCCCTAGCCCAACTTCCGCAGTTGAGGGCGTCGGATCGGGAATCCGGAGGTGCTGAGGGGCGGTCTGCGCACGTAACCCCTTGATCCGCTGTGCCGGG
>JANOFW010000182.1:0-7477 GCA_031413835.1 Planctomycetia bacterium | reverse complement strand
CTGACCGAGCGCCGCGCTCGCCGCCGCATGGCCTGCGCGCTGGCGGCTGCCGTGCTGGTCGCCGTGGGCCTGCCGCTCGCCCTGGGCCTCGTGCGTCGCGCCGGCGAGCTGCCGCATCCGCCCTTCACGCGCGACGTCGCCGCGGCGCCGCGCCTCGATCCCGGCCTCGCCCCCCGTCCCCCTGAGCCCATCGAGACGTCGGCCGAGCTCCTGGCGCATGCGCCGTGGTCGCCACCGGCGGAGCCGCTCGCGGCCCCCTTCGCCGACGAGGCAGCGCACGATGCCTTCCTGGCCGGCGCCCTCGCCGCGCAGCAGGATCTCGAGCGCGAGCGCGAGTTCACGTTGCGCGTGGGCCAGCGCGGCGTGTGGGTCACCGACATCGACGCCGGAGTGTCCCGGCGGCTGCTGGTCACGGCCGAGGCGGCCCGCGCCTTCGCGCCCGACGAGCTCCTGGCCTTCATCCGCGCCAAGAACGCCGAGCCTTTCTACGACCCGCCGCGCAGCGAGCGGCCGCTGGGCCTGACGGCCGGCGACCTGCTGGGCGAGCTGCTCCCGAGCGGGGCGGGCGCGCGCGCCTGGATGGACGCGCGGCACCTCTACGCGCTGGGCCGGCGCGGGACCCCGCAGCACCTGCTCGACATCTACCGGCTGGCCCCGAAGGGCGCCGCCGCGCCCGAGGGCCCCGAGGTGCTCGATCCGCTGCTGGCGCAGCAGCGCGGCCAGCTGCGGCTCGAGCCCTCCCCGCACGACGCCTCGACGCTCAACGCGGTCGTGGCGCGCACGGCCCTGCCCATCCTGATCCCCGCCGGGCAGCTGATCACCGGCGGCGAGACCGACCTGATGGTCGCGCGCGCCACCTGGCTGCCCGCGGCCGCGAACCCCGACGCCTGGCAGATCCCCTGCGTGGCGGTGCGCGCCGGAGCGCGTCGTGCGGAGCCTACGGCCACGCTCACCCCCTTCGTCGCGGGTCCCAGCCTGCGCGCGCTGCTGCTGGCGGGTGCGGAGGGCGAGGTGCTGCGCCGTCATGCCCGCGACCTGTGGGCCGCCGGCCTGGGCGGTCAGGCGCCGGCGGAGTGGAGCCTGCTCGATCTGTACGACGCGGCCACCGATGGTGTGCGCCTCGCGCAGCAGCTCGAGTTCGCGAGCGGCTCGCCGCATGGGGTCGTGGTCAGCGACGCCGAGGGCCGCTTCCTGGGGCTCGAGCAGCTGAGCGTGCGTGGCGAAGGCGCCGCGCCGCTGCTTGCGCGCCTGCTCCACGGCTACGCCTGGGAGGCCACCCGACGCGCCTTCGCCCGCGGCACCCACCAGCCGGGCGATCCCGCCACGGGCGAGCGTCCGAGCCTCGAGGCGGTCCTCGAGAGCTTGCGCGCCAGCCAGGAGTCGTTGGTGGCCCAGCCCGCGCCCGCGGGCATCGCGGCGCCGGGCGTCTCGCGCGCGACCGGCGCCACGCTCGCGCGCGCCGCCGAGGCCCTGCTCGTGGACGGACGGCGGGTCGGAGTCAGCGTCCTGCCGCGGTAGGCGGCGGCGCGGCGGGAGCCGTGGGCGCGCGCAGCTCGAGGTCGAGCACCTCGACAATGCGGCGCAGCGCGCGCGTGAGGCGCGCGAGGTCCCAGGGCGGCGCCATGGGCGGTACGTGGATGAAGCCGGCCAGGCCCGTGGGGCGGCGCGTGAGCAGCTCGTAGAAGACGTGGTTGCAGAGGTAGCCGCCGGCATCGTCGCTGGCGCTGACCTCGAAGCCGTCGGCGACGAGCGCCGCGCGCAGGCGGGCGAGCGGCAGCCGCGTGGGGAGGCTGTCCGGCTGGCCGGGCCGGATCGCCCGCCCCTGGCGCACCTCACCGGCCACGTCCGGGCTGGCGGCCGTGTCCTGGTTGCGTGCCGTGCTCTCGAGGCGGATCGAGGCGTCGCCGGCCACGCCCAGGCACAGCACCAGGTCGGGGCGCGTGCGTCGGATGGCCGCCTCGAGCTGCTCGGGCGCGCCGGCGTAGGTGACGTCGAGCTGGGCCGTCACGATGCGGCTCTGCCCGATCACGGCGCCCTCGAGGGGCCGCAGGGCCTCGAAGGAGGGATTCTCGCGCACCTCGAGGAAGGGCCCGAAGCCCGTGACGAGGATGGTCTTCATCGGGCTCGCGGGCTCCTCGCGTGCACCGCAGGCCGTCAGCGCTCCGCTCACGACGAGCAGCAGCCACGCACGCCACCTGGGTCGGGTGTCCATGCGCCCACAGTACGCGTTCACGGCGTTCTGGCTCCGATCGGGTGCGGCGCGCCGGGAGGGGGCGCTTGGGCCACCGCGTCGTCCTGATGTAGACAGACTACACGGCGTCCTCCGCGGCGGCCCTCCGCACCCCTCCGGGCGCGCCGGTGGCGTCGAAGCGGCCACAGGACGCGACCCGCGCGGGTGTGGCGCGTGACGCGAAGGGGCGGGCCGAACCGTTGCCGTCCACGCTAGGAGCCCAGGCGGGTTGAGGCCGACGCCTGGGGAGTGGGGTCACGTGGCCTCACTGCGCCCTGGATCCGCATCGAGCGCCCGGGGCTCGCCGTCGAAGGACCCTACGACCGACGCCTAGCGGACGTGCGAGGCGAGCTGCCGTCCGGCGGGATCGTAGGCCCACACGGAGGAGGCCACGTGCCACTCCCTGTCGATCAGCTCCACGATCTCGCGGCACAGATCGCGGGCGCGGTCCTCGCAGCCGTTGGCGAGGGTGATGTCCACGCGGTAGAAGTCGTCGCGTGCTCTCCAGCTGAGATTGCCGCGCACGGAGTCGAAACAGCGGTCGGTCTCGTAGTGCGACTCGATGCGCTCGCGGATGGCGCTGCGCTGGTCGGCCGTGAGCACGTCGCCGCTGTCCCCGCCGGCGAACAGCTTGCGCACCCAGAGAACCTCGTAGCCGGCCCAGCCCAGGCCGGCGATGACGAGGAAGAGCACGAAGCTCTTCAGGGGTGAATTGACGTGGGTGGACACGGGTGGCTCCACACTCTCTTTCGGCTTGAGGCCGCCTTCGGCTTGACTGGGTCCATGGAACGGCCTCCGCCCCCCCCTGGCCCCGACCCCCTGGAGGGGGACGGCCCGTCGGCCCTGGGCGCGGGCGGGCCCTGGGACGTGTTGATCCTGGGGGGGGGCGCTGCCGGGCTGTGGGCCGCCGGGACGGCCGCCCAGCGCGGGCGCCGGGTGCTGCTGCTCGAGAAGAACCGGCGGGTGGGGGTCAAGATCCTGGCTAGCGGCGGCGGGGCCTGCAATCTGACCACGACGCTCCCGGCGCGCGAGGCCGCCCGCTGGTTCCGCCGCGCCGGGGAGCGCTTCCTGGGCCCTGCCTTCCGCGCGCTCTCGCCGCAGGAGCTACGCGCCGCTTTCGAAGCCCTGGGCGTCGCCACGAGCAGCGAGCCCGAGCTCGAGAAGGTCTGGCCGCTCTCGCGCCGCGCCCACGACGTGGCCGCCGCGCTGCTCGCCCGTGCACGCACGGCCGGTGCGCGCGTGTGGACCTCCTCGCCCGTCACAAGCCTGCTGCGCACGGCCTCGGGGTTCGCCGCGACGACCCCGAGCGGCGCCGTCGAGGCGCCGCGCGTGCTGCTGGCCGTGGGGGGGCGCTCCTACCCGCGCAGCGGCACGACGGGCGACGGCTACGCCTGGCTCGAGGCTCTGGGCCACACGCTCACGTCGCTGGCGCCCGCGCTGGCGCCGCTGGTGGTGGAGCGGCCCTGGGTGCGTGAGCTCAGCGGCATCGCGCTCGACGTCGAGGCGCGCGCCGTGAGCGCCGACGGCCGGCTGCTCCTGGCGCGGCGTCGGCCGTTGCTCTTCACCCACACCGGGCTCTCGGGACCGGCCGCCATGGACGTGAGCCGCTGGTTCGACCTGCCGACACCGCCCGAGGGCCCGCCGCGCCTGCTGCTCGACCTGCTCCCCGGCCAGGACGAGACCGAGGTGCGCGCCGACCTCGACCTGGCCATCACCGCCGGCGCCGGCGCTCCCGCCTGGCGCTCGCTGCCCGCGGCCCTGCCCGAGCGCCTGCGTCGCGGCCTGTGCGAGGAGCGCGGCGTCGATCCCCTGCGGCTCGCAGGCACGCTGACGCGCGAGGAGCGCCACGGCCTCGTCTCGGCCTTGAAGCGCCTCGAGCTGCCCGTCGCGGGCACCCGCGGCTACGACCACGCCGAGGTGACCGCCGGCGGCGTGGCGCTCGACGAGATCGACCCCGGCACCATGGAGTCGCGCCTGGTGCCCGGACTGTTCGTGGCCGGCGAGCTGCTCGACCTCGACGGGCCCATCGGGGGCTTCAGCTTCCAGGCCGCGTTCGCGACGGCCGAGCTCGCCGGCCGGGTCCTCTGATCGCGATGCCTGGAAACCGAGTCGGGCGCATCGGTGTCCCGGGAACGCGGCGCGCTTCCCGCTCCGAGCCGCTGCCCGTGCCGCGCGGGCAGGGGTGCCGCTGACGGCCCCTGACCCGCGGTGCGGGTTCGCTCGCGAAGCGGGACCGGATCGGGGCCGCTGACGAGGGACGGACCATGACCCCCCAGCGGGGGCAGCGCGTCGCCGTCGAGCTGGTCAAGCGTGCCGGGGCAGGCGAGCCAAACCGCTGCGCCGCCTACGGCCCCGGGCTGGAGCAGGGCATCTTGGGCCACGCTTGGAGCCGCGAGCACCGTGCCGCCGGGACTTGATGTTCGGCGGCGTCCCGCGTCTACGTCATCAGAAGTGGGAGAGGCTTTCCTCGAAGAACGGCGACTCGCGCGCTCTCGAAGCCACGCCCCCCGGAGGACGGACGATGCGAACTCGGCGATGGCTGGTGGTGGGATCGGGACTGCTCTGCGTCGCGGGAAGCCTGCTGTGCGCGGGAGCGGGCTGGGCCGGGAAGCCCGGCGGAGGGGGATCGGTCCCCGCGGGCACGATCTACTTCGCCTCCAACGGCACGTGGAGCATGGCGGCCGACGGCAGCGCGAAGACACAGCTCCCATCCGGCCTCGCGGGCGGACTGCCGAGCCACCAGGCGCACGGCGGAGGGCGGTGGTTCCTCGTCTGGCAAGCTGTTGGCGGGACGAACCCGGACGGCACTCCGCACGCCGAGCTGTTTGCGGTCGGCCAGGACGGACTCACGAGCGTGCAGGTCACGAACGCTCCCACGTTGGCGATCGGATGGACCCGTTGGGCGAAGGACGACTCCTTCTTCTCGTTCTCCGCCGTGGACTGGTCCGTCCCCAGCGCTCCCACATCCCGCCTCCTCCTCGCCCCCCTCGCGTGGGACGGGAACGGCAACCCCTACGTCTCGGGGTTGCCCACGGTTGCGGTCACGATCCCCGGCGCGAGTCCTCCCATCGGGAGCGGCCAGGTGAACGGCTTCATCAGCAGCCACGACTGGTCGCCGACAGGCGATCGGGTCGTCTGGTCGGACAGCTCCACGGGCTCGACGGTGCTGATGGTCACGACGCTGGCGAGCGGCAGCACGACGACCCTGACCGGCGGGGCCAACCCCGCGTGGTCGCCCGACGGATCGAAGATCGCCTTCGGCACCGGGGAGATCTGGCTCATCGCCCCCAACGGCACCGGACTACAGCGGGTGCTCCGGAAGGGTACTCGCTTCAACGTCTTGCGGCCCGAGTGGTCCCCGACGGGGAGCCACATCGCCTACATGCGCGACGACTGGAGCGTCTTTCCCAGGGAGCTCGACATCTACCGCGCGACGGCAAGCGGCTCGGGCGCCACCAACCTGACGCCGGAGGCCGGAGACCTCGGGGCGGGTCCCATCCTGGGGTGGCGCTAGGAGCATCGTCAGCGCGCTGGCGCGTCCACCGCGCCGCCGGCCTATGATGGAGGCGGTGGGACAGGAACGCGCCATGGCCATGACGACCTCGGACGCCACTCGACGGATCGAGGCAGCCCGCGGGGGTGCGACGGAAGACGTCTCCGGACTGCTCGAGTCCTACCGCAACTATCTTCGCGTCCTCGCGACCGCCTCCATCGACCACGACCTTCGCAGCAAGTTCGACCCGTCCGACCTCGTCCAGGAGACGCTTCTCAAGGCCCACCAGCACTTTGAGGACTTCCGAGGGAAGGCCGAGCCGCAGCTCGTCGCATGGCTTCGGAAGATCCTGGCGCGCTCGTTGATCGACCTCCAGCGGCGCTACGCGCTCAACGCGGGGCGACGCCTCGGCCGGGAACGCTCGCTGGACCAGATCCTCGACCGCTCCTCGGAGGCCCTGGCGGGGCTGCTGCGGGGACGCGAGTCTTCCCCGAGCGCGCGTGCGCAGCAGCGGGACATGAGCGTCCTCCTCGCCGACGCGCTCGGCGAACTGGAGCCTGAGGACCGCGACGTCATCGTCTTGCGCAACATCCGCCAGTTGGAGTGGGCGGTCATCGGGGAGGGGATGGGCCGAGGGCCCGACGCCGCGCGCATGCTGTGGAAGCGCGCTCTCGTACGGCTAGGCCGCCTCCTCGAGAGCCAGCGATGAGCGACGCCAGCGTCGAGCGCGAGTCCCGGGCGATGAACGTGCTGGAAGAGTACCTCGCCGCGCTCGAGGGCGGCGTCGCGCCCAACCGCGACGAGCTCCTCGCGCGGAATCCCGACGTCGCCGACGAGCTGCGTGCGGCGCTCGACGGGCTCGACTTCGTGCACGGCGCGGGACGCGCTCTCGACCTCAGCAGGACCGCCGACCGGGGTGGGGACGAGCCCCAGGGCGTGCTCGGCGACTACCGCCTGCTGAGGGAGGTGGGTCGCGGCGGCATGGGCGTGGTGTACGAGGCCGAACAGGTCTCGCTGCGCCGGCGCGTCGCCCTCAAGGTGCTGCCGTTCGCCGCCGTCCTCGACCCGAAGCAGCTCCAGCGCTTCCGCAACGAGGCGCAGGCGGCGGCCCAGCTCCACCACTCTCACATCGTCCCTGTCTACTCCGTCGGTTGCGAGCGGGGTGTCCACTTCTACGCCATGCAGTACATCGAAGGCTCGAGCCTCTCACGGGCGATCCGCGAGCTCAGGGGTGCGGGGTGCGACGCCCTGCCGGAGGGCCCCGCGACGCCGACGCCGCTCTCGGCCTACACTTCCGCCCACGAGCCGAGGTTCGTGCGGCTCGCGGCGGACTTCGCCCGGCAGGCGGCCGAGGCGCTCGACCACGCCCACGAGTGCGGCGTGATCCATCGCGACATCAAACCGGCGAACCTTCTCGTGGACACGTTCGGTACGCTCTGGCTGACCGACTTCGGCTTGGCGCGCTTCCGTGACGAGACGCGGCTGACGGTCAGCGGCGACCTCGTGGGGACGATCCGCTACATGAGCCCCGAGCAGGCGCTCGGGGGCGCCACGTCGGTGGATCACCGCACCGACATCTACTCGCTCGGCGTCACGCTCTACGAGTTGCTGACGTTGGAGCCCGCCTTCGCCGGCGATGACGTGCCGCTCATCCTGCGGGCGATCGCCGAGCGGGACCCCGTCCCGCCCCGTCGCCTCAACCCCGCGATCCCGGCCGACCTGGAGACCGTCCTCCTCAAGGCGATCGCCAAGGA
>JANOFW010000181.1:0-7440 GCA_031413835.1 Planctomycetia bacterium | reverse complement strand
CGCCCTCGACAGAGATTGGCAGGGGGGACCTGTCTCACTTTCCCCTGGCACGGAGGGGCCTGTTGGCGCAGACGGACGTGAACCTCGACCAGAACGTGGTGACCGAGCCTACTCCGTAGGGAGCGGGTGCGCTGTCACGTGCCGGCCTCGGAGAGGGGCGGTACCCCAGACCCTCCTGCTCGGCGGACAAGGGCAGGTCACTCTGGAAGGGACGCGCGTGAGGCGCCGCTCGCTAGAGGAGCCCCTAGGCGCGTCCCTGAGAGCAGAGAAGTCCTCGACGTCGTGGGCTCGACGGGGCGCCCTCCGTCAGGCGGTCGGACGCGGTTCCCGGCGTTTCGCTGACCTGCGCCGCGGGCGCCAGGAGGCGTGGCCGGGGCGGGAGGCGTGGCGGTACGGTCCCCCGGACGGGAGGCGTCGGGCGACCGGCCCCAGGACGCCTGCGCGGAGCTTGGTTGAACCCCGTCGCCCCCGATCGACCTGCAACGGCGGCGGCCCTCGGGCCGCCGCCGGCTCAGAAGGTGAGCTCCAGCCCGACGACGGGCGCGACCAGCCACAACCAGCGCGACTCGCCGTCGTCCGCAACCGACTGCCGGCCTACGTCGGTGTTCATCAGGTGCACTTCGACGCCGGCGCGCAGGCGCACGGAGCGGCTCAGCATGTAGCCGATGCCCACCTCGGCGAAGCCGCCGATGCCGCTGTCGTCGTCCAAGTAGTCGCTCGTCCAGAAGTACTCCGGCCCAGCCCCAGCCCAGCCGTACCAGCGGCCCTGGATCGTGCGCTCATACGTGAGCTTCACGCCGACGAAGTGGAAGTCGCCGCCATCCTCGCCACCAGGGTCACGATCGAACTGTGCGGATTGCGTGCGATAGAACGCGTCGATGCCCCAGCAGCCACACTTCGTGCCACAGAACGTGTAGCCGATGTCGGCGCCGAAGTAGACGCAGGGATCCGCGGGATCCTCGCCCAGCGAGAAGGCGTACCCGACTCCCGCGCGCACGTGCCAGCCGCCACAGCCATTCTCGCACGGCAGGCCGCAGATCGGTGCGCACGGTGCAGGACCGCAACCCACATCGGCGTACGAGCTGCCTGCGTAGGGCGGCGCCTCGACCGGGAGCACGCTCGGCTTGGTCGCGGGTGCCGCGGCGGGAGCCGGAGGCTCCGCCGCATCGGGAGCCGCGGGCGGGCTCGCCGCGGGAGGGGTGTCGGGTGCGCTGGAGGATCCCGACGCAAACGTCCGACCCGCCGTGGCGCATCCGGCGAGGAGGCCGGCCGTCAAGAGGATCGTGGTCGCCGTGCCGAGGTGAGCTTGCATCGCGTCCTCCCGTCAGGATGAGGCGGACGGGCGAAGTTTCGCTCAAGCGCCCCCGGGGCGCCGCCTGTTCGCATCACCACTACCACTCTAACGATAGCCAGGGCGCCCTTGGTACGCAAGGTTCAAGGCCTCGATGCAGCGGTTCCGCAGGATCGGCCAGAAACCCAGACTTGAGGCGGGTGCGGGGAGCGCGGGGGGCATGGGCAGGTTCGCACGGGCGGGGAACGGCTCGCGAACGGCTCCGCTTCTGGAGTCGCAAGCAGGTCCCCGGCGGTGGATCCGCTCTGTGGGCGCAGCGCGTGCCGGGCCGTCGATCCCTTCAGGCTCCGCGGCACGGCTCGAACGTCAGGTGGATGTGCGCGGCCCTGCGCTGGCGACGTACAGGTTGGCGGTGACCTCACGCCCGACGTGCTGCAGGGAGACACGCCGACGCAGCGCGGGCTTGAGGTTGCGGTCGTAGAACAGGTGCAGCAGGTCGAAGGCCAGCATCACCAGCAGCAGCATGATCTCCATCGCCCGCGGTTCGTGGTGGTAGACGTGGTCCATGTGCCAGGCGTTGACCGCCTCGTTGAACCCCTGGTTCTCGATGGTCCAGCGGCCATGGCCGAGCATGGCGATCGTCCGGGTCGATGCCTGCGAGGGGGTCAGGGTCGTCAGCCAGATCCACGAGCTGTGCGTCTCCTCCACCGTCTTGGTGAGCTGGCGTCGAACAGAGCCCGTCTCCTCCGTCCGCACGGCGCGCACGGTGCCCTCGTAGCCCGGCCAGGGCAGGTCGCCCACGTCCCAGCACCGCACGCGCTTCGCGCCGAGCACCATCTCCTGGGCCGGGAGCTCGCGGCTGAGGTCCTCGACCTCCTTTGTGAGGGCCCACTCCTCGTGCTTGAGCACGGTGAGGACGTGCTTGCCCAGGGCCCGCACGCGCTGGAAGAAGGCGGTGCGCGTGTAGAGCGCGTCGGCCACGACGACGTCGAAGGCGCGGGGGAAGCGTCGGGCGACGCGCTCGAGGAGCCGCAGGGCGGCTGCCACCTCGTCCTCGCCGGGTTGCTGGGCCTCCAGGTCCAGCAGCAGCTCGACCCCGTCGCCGGCCAGGAGCGCAACGGCGTAGCGGTGGTAGTGCTGCGTCCTCGTCGTCGACCCCGCCTCGATCTGACGCTTGAGGCACCCCGGGCAGCACCGACGGTAGCTCGCCGTGGTCTCGTGCCCGTCGATCACCAGGGCCATCAGGCCGTGAGGCGGCGGGGGCACCGCCTTGCCGCGCTTGAGACGCGCGTAGAGCCCGGCCAGGAGGTCTCGCACCGCGTCGGGGTCGAGCTGCGACTGGATGCGGGCCAGCGTGTCGGCGCTGGGGACGTCGCCGCTCTCGCCCAGGATGCGACGCCACACGCCACGGTTCGGGCGGGACTGCTCGAGGGCGTTTAGGCTGCCCAGGCGGGAGAGCAGCATCACGAAGAGGGACTGGGCGACGGTGGCAGTAGCGACCTGCGGGCGCTTGCGGGAGTCGACGAGCCGCCCGAGCCCCGAGAACAGGCCGAAGAGCTTCTCGGCATACGTCAGGACGCGTCGGAGGATGGCGTCCCTCGCGTCTTGAGCCCACGGACCTTCTCGGCGTGCAGGAGCCCCAGCTCGCCGATCAGCCCCCGGACGAGCCGGTCCTGTTCGACCCAGCGCTGGACGGTGCTCTCCAGGTGAGGCGGGACGTAGATCTGCTCGGCACGGCCCTCGGAGCGCACGGTGAGGATGAGGGCGCGGTGGCCCTCGCCCTTGACGCAGTGGCAGGTCGGCTTGCCGCAGACGCGGGTGCGCACGACCAGGGAGCCGTGCAGCAGGCCCGCGCCGTCGAGGAGCTGGGCGGCGCGGTTGCGCAGGCGCCGTTCGGACTCGGGCAGGGAGCTGCGGGGGAACTCGGGCTTCATGGACGGGCTCCGCGGCCGCCGTCTGTCACAACACAAGTATGACAGACTCGGCGCCCGATGGAAGCCCGAAATCGAATGCGAATCTGCTCCGCACCGCAAGGGGGCCGTATCTCCGGCCCAGCTCACGACCTACGTCGAGTTACCCGGGCGACCTGCGGAACCGCTGGCCTCGATGCTCGAGACCGTGGGCCTCTCGGGGGCTGAGCCCAGACGAGGCCTGCGGCCCTGGCTCGGGGCGACCGGAGCGCATTGCGGTGCTCGTGGATTCCGGCGCTGGAGCCTGGCCCCCCGCGAGCTGTCCGGCATCCAAACTTTGCTCACCGGTCCGCCCTCAGCTGTCGCTTCTAGCAGCAGATTGGAACGCATGAAGTCCCTGTGGCTCGCCGCGCTCCTGGTTCTCCCCTGTCTCCCGTCCTGCGGTTGTGGCGGCGACTCCTTCCCGCCCCCGCCCGGGGTCCCGCTCACGGGCCCCCCGGACGGAGCCACGAACATCCCGGTCACCACGCCGATCGTGATTGACTTGGGTGTGCCGATTCTCGAGGGCTCGGTGGACGGGCAGACCTTTCTGGTCCGTGAGCAAGGGGGCCCGCTCGTGCAGGGCACGATCGTGACCTCCGCTGAGGGGGCCACGTTCATCCCCAACAGCCCTCTCCTGCCCTGCACTGTCTACGAGATCGAGGTCACGACCGGCATCCTGGACACCTTTGGGCAGCCCGTGACAGCGTTTGTGTCGAGTTTCACGACGAGCGGCTGCTTCGCGGGTCCGTGCGTGTCGCCCATCAACCTCGGCACGGCGGCGACCTACGCGGTCTTGGCCGGCTCCACGGTCACGAACACAGGTCCGACCACCCTCGACGGGGACCTCGGGCTGAGCCCCGGCAGCGCCGTCACGGGCTCGCCGACCGTCACGGGAACGACGAACGTGGCCAATCCAGCGGCCGTGCTGGCGCAAGCGGACCTCACCATCGCATACAACGCCGCCGCATCAGCGGCGAGCACGGCGACCGCCGCGGGCGACCTCGCCTTGGTCTCCCCCCTGGGGCCGGGCGTCTACACGTCCACCTCCTCGCTCTCCGTGCTGAGCGGGAATCTCGTTCTGACGGGCACGTCGACCGATGTGTTCATCTTCCAGATGGTGTCTTCGCTCACCATCGGCTCGGGACGCGCGGTCGTCCTGCAGGGCGTGGATCCGTGCAACGTCATCTGGCAAGTCGGAAGCTCGGCGACCCTCGAGACTGGTGTCGCATTCTCCGGGAGCATCCTGGCTCTCACCGACATCGTGCTCAAGACCGGGGCCACGGCGTCGGGCCGGATGCTCGCGCGGAACGGGCAGGTCACCCTCGAGACCAACGCGGTGACCGTCCCCTAGTCGTTCAGCCAGGTCTGGGGGGTGCCTGAGCCACCCTCGAAGTTGAGATGTTGCTTGGGGTGCCTGCGGCAGGCTCACGGTGAAGCGGCAGCAGCCGGGACTCGGCGTTGGAGAGACTGCGGTCGCTGGAGCGCCGGGCGCCCGAGCCACTTCCACCTCGAGCACGGCCGGGTACTCTGGACCGGTCGGAGCGAACGCCATGGCCAACCGCGCGTCCAAGGAGTCGGCAAAGGTCGCACGGAGGGCCGTCGCCAGGCGGGTTGCGGCGAAGCCGGCCCTGCTTGCGGGCGGCAACCCTCAGATCCCCAAGGCCGACGGCGACGCCCCCGTGCAGGCCTACATCGCGGCCATGCCGGGCTGGAAGCGCGAGATCGGACGGCGCCTCGACGCGCTCATCGTGCGCCACGTGCCCAACGTGCGCAAGGCCGTCCGGTGGAACTCGCCTTTCTACGGCACCGAGGGCCGGGGCTGGTTCCTCGGCCTCCACTGCCTGACGAAGTACGTCAAGGTGGCCTTCTTCCGGGGCACGTCGCTGCGGCCCGTCCCTCCCGTCGAGTCCAAGCAGAAGGGAACGCGCTACTTCCATGTCCACGAGGACGGTCAGCTCGACGAGGAGCTCGTGGCGGGATGGATCCAGCAGGCAGCGGCGCTACCCGGCTGGGCCAGCTTCAGCTGTTGATCCGAGCTCGCGCAGCGCCTGCTGCACGATGGCGATGAGCTCGGCGGGGCGCTCGAGCGGGACGTAGTGTCCGGCGCCCTCCACACGCTGGAACCTCCCCTTCCGCAGGCGGGCGGCGAGCGCGGCGCCCTGGGACGGGGTGCGGTCATGCTCACCGCTCACCACTCGAATGGGGACGTCGAGAGCCTCGAGGAAGGCGGAGCGGTCCGGCCTGCCGTGGAAGACTCGCACGCCCCGGATGACGGCTTCGACATCCTGCGCGAGCGCGATGTGACGCGCGCGCTCGACGACCTCGGGGTCGGCGCTCGGGCCGAACAGCGGCGCCCAGTACCTCGGCCAGGCGCCGGCCATCCCCTCGCTCGAGAGCACCCGTACGGCCTCGTCGCGAAAAGCCGGCTCCGGGCGATGCGCCGGCTTGGCTCCGACGAGGACGAGCAGCCGGACCCGCTCCGGGGCCAGGTGCGCGACCTCGATGGCGCACGAACCGCCCATCGAGCACCCGACGAGGACCAGTGGCCCGGTCCCGACCAGCTCCAAGATCCGGTACGCCCACGCCTCGATCGAGTCCCCCAAGTCGTAGAGGTTGGGCGCCACGACGCTGGCCTCCAGCGAGCGCAGCTCCGGCGGCCAGATCGATGCGTCTAACGGGAGCGGGTGCAGGAGCACCAAGGGCATGCCGTCCAAGTCTACGTGACCCGCGTGATCGCCCACGAGCTCGGGCACGCCGCGGGACTGACGCTCGACTACGACGGCGATCCTTGCTGCCTGATGAACCAGGTGCCGGCGCTGACGCTGGCCAACCCGTGCTGGTCCGAGACAAGCGCGATGCTGCGAACCATCGGGAACATGGCTTCGGTGTCTCGGTGTCGGCCGCCGCCTACGGCAACGCGGTCGAGGTGGTGAACCTGTGGAACACCGCCGCAGGGCGCGCCGTGTTCACGATCCTCTAGGCACATTGCCGGCCGCTGTCCAGGGAACGCCGCCCACGCCCGTCTACACTCCCAGACGACTTGCGATGCCGGCCATGATCAGATTTGCACGGCGCCGGTGCTCGTCCGTGTCGAAGGTGCCGACGCGGATGCTCACGCGCGTGACGCCCGTGGCGTGCGCCGCGACCCATACCTTCACGTCGCCGATCTCCAGTTCGCCGGAGGTGGCGCCGTGCCCGGCCGTTGTGGAGATCGCGTGGCCGTTCTCCTGGAGCGAGGCGATCGCGGCCCGCCAGGTCGGCTCCAGGTCGGCCTGGAAGTCGCGCTCCTGGTCGTTGTTCACGAGCTTGTAGGCCCCGTAGGCGGCGCCGCCTACGACCGCCGCGGCGCACCCGGACTGCAGCCACGCGCAGCCCACCAGCAGGGGCAACGCGACCCACCAACCTGCACGACGATTCGAGACCAAGGTTCGCTCCTAGGACCACGCGCTCCCGGGGCCTCACCCACCACGTTCCCTATCGGCCAGACAGGGGGCGCTTCCGCTGACGTCCTGCCGGCCCGGAAGCGTCACACGGCCAAGCCTCCCCCGATGCCTCCCGGAGGTCGGCTCCGTGCGGCCCCGTCCCCAGGCCCCACCGACCCTGGTCCGTCAGGGCCTCCGGGGCGTGACTCCCGCGGTCGGCGCCTTGGGAGCCTCTCGAAAGGCCGCGACCAGCTGAGCACGCGCAGCGGCCGGTCGGTTGCGCCGCCTGACGATCACGAGGTGGAGTCCTCCCATCAGGATCTGGAGGACACCCAAGGTGACGAACACAGGATCGGGGTCCCTACCCGCGCCCTGGCGGTGGAGGTCGACGGCCAGCAAGGTGGCACCGTTGATGAACCAGACCAGATGGTAGCGCACGACACGCCAACCTAGCAGAGGCCCGCGCGCGTGGCGGGCGAGTGGGCGCGCCGAGCCGCACTCGGCACGCTACTTCGCGGTGGGGGCGTTGAGGATCTCGCGGTACGCGCCGGACGTCTCGCTCGCCAGCGAGGAGAGCAGGGCGGCCATCACCTGGAGGTCCTCGGACAGGTTTGGCATCCCGCGATCCTCGTTGGCGAGCGAGAGGCCGATCGTGTGGATGGCGGCGCGACGATGGCGGTTCCAGGAGCGCACGCTGGCCAGCAGACCCGGCACCGCCCAGTAGCGGCCGCTGGTGGGGTTGCCGTCCGTCAACAGGAAGATCGTGTCGAACTGG
>JANOFW010000180.1:0-7526 GCA_031413835.1 Planctomycetia bacterium | reverse complement strand
AGCAGGCTGTAGTCGCTGTGGACGTGGGTGTGGACGAAGGTGCGGCGGGCGACCATGGGGTGGAGGCTGGGGGGCGGGTGACGAGGGGGGCCGGGGAGCGAGGGGGGCCGGGGAGCAGGAGGCCCGGAGCCCGGGAGGCCGGGGACCAGGAAGCAGGGGGGGTGGGGCCGGGGGCAGGGGAGTGGCCCGACCTGCGGCGACGGTAGGCGTGGGGGTGGACACAGCGCGGCGAACGGGGCGCTGGCGCGCCTGACATGGGCATGACGCGCCGCAGGGACCGTGGGCGCCATGTCTGCCTCCCTCCCGACCCGCCCCCTGAGCGCCTCTCTGATCCTGCTGTTGGCCCTGGGCGCCTGCTCCTCGGGGGGCGGGGGCAACGGGACCGCCGCCACCCCCGGCCAGGGCGCGTCGGCTCCTCAGGAGCGTCCGACCTCGCGGGCCGCGACCTCCGACCGCGCGGTGGAGGTCGGAGCGCTCACGGCGGACGATCAAGCCGAGATGCAACGCGCCTGGAGGCTCTTCCTCGACCGCGACCCGCGCTGGGCCCGAGCCCGCGGCGACTGGATCGGGAAGGGGCCCGCGGCGCGCACGGTGCTCGCCGAGAACCTCTTTCGCTACTTCTGGAGCGCCAGCGGTGTCCTCAAGAAGGACGAGATCCTGCGCGTCGGTCAGGAGGCGGCGCACGTCGGCGAGGAGGCCACGGTCTATTTCGCCGACCTGCTGGCCCTGGACAAGTGGCCCCTGCGCGAGGCCACCCAGGCCACGGTCTTCGACCCCGACAACGCCTCGCGGCCGGGCAGCGTGAAGGTCACGCACCTCTCCATCGACGACGTCACGCGCCAGAACGCGGCCCTGGTGCTGGCGATGATCGGCCCGGCGGCCGTCCCGACGCTCTCGAGCCCGGCGATCCTCACGGCGCCCCGGCCTTCCTCCCGCACCTACGCCCTCTACGCGCTGGGGACCATCGGCAACGACGCGGCCGTGGCCACCCTGGGCTCCTACCTGGGGAGCGGCGCCGACTGGAAGGACCGCGGGGCCGCCGCCAAGGCCCTGGGCTTCGCGCTCGCCAAGAACCCGGGCGCCCGCTCGCATCTCGAGCGCGCGCTCGAGGATCCCGACGCCTTCGTGCGCAAGAAGGCGCAAGAGGCGCTCGACGGCAAGTCGCGCTGGGAAGTCTAGGAGCTGACGGGCAGGCCGCCGGGCCGGCCCGCCCTCGGCTCCTAGCCATTGCGGAACGGAAGCCAGGCACACACGCCCGTGAGTCGCTGCGCGGGCTCCCGGAGGTGCCGACTGCACTCGGGTCGGCACCAGAGCGCGCTACCATCCAGACCTCGGGGCCAGGAAGGGGACCTCGCGTTGCCTGCGCAGGTCTCCCCCGACGAGCTCTGGGTGGCCCGGGCCCCATGGCATCTTCCGCCGGTGGGCGTCCCTCCGGCACCTATCATGCGGCGCGAGCGCCGGAGGCGCTCTGCGCCCCATGGTCTGGAAGATCGCCAAGGTCGGTCGCCTCTCCGCCACCACGGGGGAGCCCTTTCCCCCCGACACCGAGGTGGTGGCCGCCCTCTTCGGCGAGGAGCAGGAGAGTTCGGAGGACAAGGCGCGGGGCGCCGGGTTCGCGCGCAAGGACTTCCTGCCCGCTGAGGCCACGCCGGAGCGGCTGGCGGGGGCCTACTGCGTGTGGCACACGAAGACGGCGCCGGCCGTGCCGCTCCACAAGCGCCCGCTCGACCTCGACATGGCGCGCGAGTTCCTCGAGCGCCTGCTGCGCGACGGTTCGCAGGAGCGCGCCGGCGTCGCCATGGCGCTGACGCTGGTCCTGGCGCGCAAGCGCCGCCTGACCCTGGTCGAGCAGCGCGAGACCTCGCTGGTGGCGCGCTGGCCCAAGGAGGAGAACACCTTCGAGGTGCCTGCGCCCATCCTCACCGAAGCCGAGACCGAGAGCCTGCAACAGGAACTGCTGCGGCTCTTCGAGCTCTAGCACGCCGTCCGTGCTTCTGTAACAGTCGGGCGTTGCTGCGGTCGCTGCATCCGTTGCGAGCCCCGAAGGGGCTCGAGAGGCCAGCCGCAAGCCATCGCCGCGCTGGCTGGGGTGCGGAGGGCCGCCGCGGAGGACGCCGTGTAGTCTTCCTACATCAGGACGACGCGGTGGCCCGAGCGCCCCCAGCCCAGCGCGGCGTGCGACGTCCGGTGCGCGGGCTAGGATGGTGCCGTGAGCCACCTCGTACTGTCGCGCAAGTACCGGCCGCAGGGCTTCCAGGAGCTGGTCGGGCAGGAGCACGTGGCGCGCATCCTCTCGAGCGCCATCGCCGGCGGGCGGGTCGGGCACGCCTACCTGTTCGTGGGGCCGCGCGGGGTCGGCAAGACCACCTCCGCGCGCATCTTCGCCAAGGCCATCAACTGCTCGGGCCGCCCGTCCGGCGAGGGCGCCGTCGCCGACGCGTCGGCCTCCGATCCCTGCGGCCGCTGCATCTCGTGCGTGGACATCACGCGCGGCAACGACCTGGACGTGGTCGAGATCGACGCGGCCAGCAACAACGCCGTGGACGACGTGCGCACGCTGCGCGAGCAGGTCGGCTACGCGCCGGTGCGCTCCCCCTACCGCATCTGGATCGTGGACGAGGTCCACATGCTGTCCCTGGCGGCCTTCAACGCCTTCCTGAAGACGCTCGAGGAGCCGCCGCCGCACGTGAAGTTCCTCTTCTGCACCACGGAGGAGCAGCGCCTGCCGAGCACATTTCGCAGCCGCTGCCAGGTGCTGGAGTTCCGGCCCATCGCCCCGGGCGTCATGGCCGAGCGCCTGGCGGGGCTGGCGCAGCGCGAGGGCGTGACCGCGGAGGCGGGCGTGCTCGAACGCGTGGCCACGGGGGCGTTGGGGGGCCTGCGCGACGCCGAGTCGCTGCTCGAGCAGCTGATCGCCGCGGCGGTCGACAAGCGCGTCACCCTGGCGGACTACGACGCCCTCTCCGGGCGCGCTCCCGAGGAGAGCCTGGAAGCGCTGCTCGCGGCCATCGCGGCGGGCGACGCCGGCCGGGCGCTCGACGCGCTGACGGCCTGCCTGGAGGGCGCCTCCAAGCCGGGGGTGCTGCTGGACCAGTGGCTCGAGGCGCAGCGGCGCCAGCTCTCGGCCGCCGCGCGCGGCAGCGACGGCGGCGCGCTGGCGCGGGCCTCGCGCGCCCTGGACGTCCTGCTGGCCAAGCGCGTGCACCTGCGCGCGGGCGCGGACGGCGCCCTGGTGCTGGAGGCCGCGGCCATCGAGCTGGCGCGCCTGCCGCAGGCCCGCGACCTCGACCGTCTCGTGGAGGCCCTGCGAGCGCGCGTGGGCGGCGGGTCCGCGGCGGGCGGGCCCGCTGCGGTCACCGGCTCGCCGGCTGCCGACCCAGGTCCCGCGCCGGGGCCGGGCCCCCGTCCGCCGTCCGGTGCGGTCGCCTCCGCCCGCGGTGCGCCGGCCGTCAGCGTCGTGCCCGTCGCCGGCGCTGCCTCGGGAGCGTCGCCGCCGGGCGCCGCCCCGGGGGTCGGCGCGCTGGAGCGTGTCGGCGCGAACTGGGAGGCGCTGGTGGAGGTGGCGGGTCGGCGCGACGTGCGCCTGCGCGATGCGCTCCGGCGCGCGCGGCCCAGCGCCCTGGCCGAGGGGCGCCTGACCTTGGCCGTGGCCCGCGGCGACGTGATGGCGCGCTCCACCCTGGAGCGGCGCGACATGCAGCAGGCCTTCCGCCAGGCCGTGCGCGACGTGCTCGGGCTGGAGGTCACGCCCGTGGTGGAGGCAGCCGTGGAGGCCGCCTCACGCGGCGACGCGCAGCTGCGCGAGCATCCCGGCGTGCGGCTCGTGGCCGAGGTCACGGGAGGGCGCGTGCTGCAGGTCGAGCGCGAGGCTCCGCCCAGCGCGCCGCCTCCGTCGGGCGCGTGACGGGCCGCGCCGTGGACCCGGTCCCGCCCGCCCTGGCGCGGCTCGCCGAGGAGCTCGAGCGCCTGCCCGGCATCGGCCGCCGCACCGCGGAGCGGCTGGCGCACCACCTGCTGCGCGTGCCGGCCGAGACGGCGCTCGCGCTGGCCGAGGCCATCCGGGCCGCGCGCGAGCACGTGCGGCCGTGCTCGCGCTGCCACGCGCCGGCCGAGAGCGATCCCTGCCCGATCTGCAGCGACCCGACGCGCGACGACGGGCTGCTGCTGGTGGTGGAGAACGCGCGTGACCTGGCGGCGATCGAAGTGGGCCGCGTGTGGCGCGGACGCTACCTGGTGCTGGGCGCGCGGCTCGCCCCACACGACGGCGGCGCCGCCGGAGAGCTGCCGCTCGAGTGGCTCACGGCGCGCGCCGCCCTCGGCGTGCGCGAAGTGGTCCTGGCGACCAACCCCGACCTCGAGGGCGACGGCACCGCGCTGCTGCTGGCCGAGACCTTGAAGGGCCGCGGTGTCAAGGTCTCGCGTCTCGCGCGCGGCCTGCCCGCCGGGGGCCAGATCGAGCACCAGAGCGCGAGCGTGCTCGGCGAGGCGCTCGAAGGGCGTCGCACGCTCGCCTGAGCGGCGCGGCTTGCGCAGGCGGGCGCGGCGGCCGGCGGAATCCGAGGTGCGAAGGGTGCGCACTCGGCGCTAGAATGGAGGCGTCATGCGCCTCGACCTCGGCCTTCACCTGCGACAGTCGCTCCAGCTCCGGCTCGCGCCGCAGATCATCCAGTCCATCGAGATCCTGCAGCTGCCGACGATGGACCTGAAGGACCTGATCGAGAACGAGCTGCAGGAGAACGAGGCGCTCGAGGTGCTCGAGCCGGCGGCCGATGCCGCGGCCGAGGCGCCCGCGGCGAGCACCAGCGAAGACGACGGCGCCTTCGAGGACGATGCCGAGCGCACGCTCGAGCGGCTCGACTCGCTGGCCGAGGCCGAGGGCGGCATGGTCGGCACGCGCAGCCGCGGCGCTGCCGCCGAGGCCTCCGACCGCAAGCTCGAGGCCATGCAGAACGCGCCCGACGAGGGCTCCGGCCTGCCCGAGCACCTGATGCAGCAGCTCGAGGAGCTCAAGCTGCCCGAGGACGTGAGCCGAGCTGCCGAGGAGATCATCCACAACCTCAACGAGGGCGGCCGGCTGGCCTGCACGCTGGAGGAGGCGCTCGCCTCCATGGACCAGCCCGTGAGCCTCGAGGTCGGCCAGCGCGCCCTCAAGGTGGTGCAGAGCCTCGACCCCAAGGGCGTCGGCGCGCGCGACCTGGTCGAGTGCCTGCTGCTGCAGATCGAGGACGACGATCCCGACGCCGAGCTCAAGCGCGCCTTGATCCGCGACCACCTGGGCGACCTCGAGCGCAACAAGATGCCCAAGGTTGCCAAGGCCCTGGGCATCAGCACCGACGACCTCTACCACCTCAAGCAGAGCCTGGGACGCATGCTCCGCCTGCGTCCCGGCGCGAGCTGGTCGGCCGAGCAGCCGCGCTACATCCGGCCGGACGTGGTGGTCGAGTGGCAGGACGGCGACTACGTCGTGCGCCTGATCAACGACGCCCTGCCCAAGATCGGCATCAGCCACCACGTGCGCACGCTGCTGCGCGAGGCGCGCAACGACCCCAAGCTGCGCGAGCACCTCAAGCGCAAGGTCGATCTGGCCAAGTGGCTCATCGAAGCCATCGCGCAGCGCCAAGGCACGCTCGACCGCGTGGCCAAGGAGATCGTGGCCCGCCAGCGCGACTACTTCGAGTTCGGGGTCAGCCACCTGCGGCCGCTCAAGATGCAGGAGGTGGCCGACGCGCTCGGCATCCATGTGAGCACGGTCAGCCGCGCGATCAGCGAGAAGTACGTGCAGGAGCCGCGCGGCATCACGCCGCTCAAGTTCTTCTTCACCGGCGGGACCGAGAACGACGAAGGCGGCGTCGAGTCGCGCCTGAGCGTGAAGGAGCGCGTGCGCGACATCATCGGCCGGGAAGACAAGCGCAGCCCCAGCAGCGACGACGAGGTGGCCGACCAGCTGAGCAAGGAGTTCGGCCTGGAGATCGCGCGGCGCACGGTGACCAAGTACCGCAAGGCGCTCAACATCCCGTCGTCGCGCCAACGCCGCTTGTGGTCGTAGGCGGGCGGTCGCGTCTCCGGCCGGCCCCGGCCGCGTCAGGACCGTCGTCCCCCGGGAGCTGGCGTGTGAGTCGCTGCGGTGGGAGTCGCTGAGGTGGGAGGCGCTGACGTGGCAGCAGCTGGCCTGGGAGCTCGAGACGACGAGCCGCCGGTTCGCACGCTGAGGCTCGAGCTGGCCTACGACGGGGCGGCCTTCGCGGGCTGGCAGAGGCAGGTGGGCGAGCGCAGCGTGCAGGCGGAGGTCGAGACGGCGCTGGAGCGCGTGCTGGGCGCGCCGCATCGGGTGGTGGGGGCCGGACGCACGGATGCCGGCGTGCATGCCCGGCGCATGGTGGCCAGCACCCGCACCCGCTCGACGCTCCCGGCAGCGCGGCTGACGAAGGCGCTCGACGCGCTCCTGCCGCGCGACGTGGGCGTGCTGCGCGTGCGCGAGGCGCCCGCAGGCTTCCATGCGCTCAAGCACGCGCGCTGGAAGTGGTACCGCTACACGCTGCTGGAAGCGCCCACCCGCCACCCCCTCGACGAGGCGCGTGCCTGGCGTCGGTCGCGGCTGCCCGCGGCGGCCGCGCTCGAGGCCGCGGCGGCCGAGCTGGTGGGACGCCACGACTTCGCCGCCTTCGCCAGCGCCGGCTCGCCGCGGCTGAGCACCGTGCGCACCCTGTTCATCGCCCGCTGGAGCCGGCGCGGCAGACGCCTGCGTTTCGACGTGGTGGGGGACGGCTTCCTCTACAGGATGGTGCGCACGCTGGTGGGGACCATGCTGCGGGCGGCTGCCCTGGCCGACCCCGCACGGGCCGTCCGCGCCGTGCTCGAGAGCCGCGACCGGCGCGCCGCGGGGGCCTGCGTCCCCGCCCACGGCCTGACGCTGATGGACGTCGGCTACGGCCGCAGGCCCCTGCCCGCTTGCGTCGGGGTCGCCGACCCCAGGTCGCCTCTGCCCTCCGCGGCCCCGCGCGGCTAGAATCCAGGCGGTTCCCTCCACGAGGTGCCTCGTGCAGATCACGATCACGGGCCGTCATCTGGGCGTGACCGAGGCCATGAAGTCCTACGCGCTCGCGAAGGTCGAGAAGCTGCTGCGCTTCTTCGACCGCACGACCTCGGCCGTCGTGACCATGGACATCGAGCACGCCGAGCACGAGGTCGAGATCGTGCTCGACCTGGTGCGCGGCACGCGTCTGGTGGGCAAGGCGGCGGCGCCCGACATGTACGCCGCCGTGGACCTGGCCGAGCACAAGCTGGCCGGCCAGCTGCGCAAGGCCAAGGAGCGCCTGGGCGACCACCACCGCGGCGAGCGCCGCCACGATGCCGACCCCTCGATCCCTCCGCGCACGGGCACGGAGGAGCTGACCACCTACGAGGACGTGATCGAGCGCCTGCGCCGCGGCGAGTGAGCCGCGTACCACCGCCCGCCCACCCCCGAAGCCCCGCCCCCCCCGCCCCCCTGCCCCGCCGGAGCCGCTCCCCCCGATGCCTGCCACCCA
>JANOFW010000179.1:0-6884 GCA_031413835.1 Planctomycetia bacterium | reverse complement strand
CTACTCCGTTGCGAATCTAGCTTCCCTCAATTTGGCGTCAAAATTTGGAAAGGTGACTTCGCCGCCTGCCTAAAAATGACCTTGCTCAACTTTGAGGTGCCATATACAAGCGAAATTGTCGCAGGCTGAAAATCGGCGTCCGTTGCCTTACGAATGTTCATGAACTTGTTGGGATTTCGATCCGCAATAGGGAACCAAGAACTTTGAACTTGAATTGCAATACGGTGCCCTTTCTTGAAGGTGTGCATTGTCTCATTTAAATCAAATTTCACATGCGTCAATTGCCCTGGAACTATGGGAATTGGCCTTGCAAAATCCTTCCGCACGGGGCGGGTGGTGGTGTGCGGCATGGGGAAGTCGGGCCAGATCGCGAAGAAGATCGCGAGCACGCTGGTCTCGACCGGGACGCCGAGCGTGTTCCTGCATCCGGCCGAGGGCTTTCACGGCGACGTGGGCATCGTCACCGGGCGTGACGTGGTGCTGGCCATCAGCAACTCGGGCACGACGCGCGAGGTCGTGGACCTGGTGCCGGTGATGAAGGAGCTGGGCGCCAAGGTGATCGCCCTCACGGGCCACGCCCACAGCCCGCTGGCGCGCGCCTGCGACCTGGCCCTCACCTGGGGTGAGCAGAAGGAGGCCGACGCCCTGGGTCTGGTGCCCACCGTCTCCGGGGCCGTGACGCTCGCGCTCGGCGACGCGCTCACCGTGGCCGTGATGGAGCGCCGCGGCTTCGGCGCGGGCCAGTACAGGCTCTTCCACCCCTCGGGGGCCATCGGCACCAAGCTCACCTTGCGGGTGATCGACCTGCTGCGCGGGCCGCACACCAACCCCACCGTTCCCGAGGAGGCCACCTTTCAGCAGGCGCTGGAGGCCGTCACGCGCGGCACCTTGGGCGGGGTCTCGGTGGTGGACGGCCAGGGCCGGCTGGTGGGGCTGGTGACCGACGGCGACGTGCGCCGCACGATCCAGGCGGCGGTCAGCTCGGTGGGGGCGCTGCTGGCGCGACCGGTGCGTGAGGTGATGAGCAAGAACCCCAGCCGCATCCAGCCCGAGGTGCTCGCCTTCGACGCGCTCCACCAGATGCAAGACCACAAGCCCAGCCCCATCAACCTGCTGCCCGTCGTGGACGCTGCGGGGCGCGCGGTGGGCATGATCCGTCTGCACGATCTGGTCCAGGCAGGCCTGACCGCCGAACGCTAGCCGCACGATGCACGCCTCCACGGAGCCCCATGCGCCTCAAGCCCACCATGTTCCGCGAGTACGACGTGCGCGGCCGCGTGCCGGAGGTCTTCCCGGACGCGCTCGACGAGCTCAGCGACGCGGGCGCGCGCACGCTCGGAAAAGCCTTCGGCACGCTGGCCCACGAGCGCGGGCGCGAGCGCGTCGTGGTGGGCTACGACCTGAGGACCTACAGCCAGCGCCTCCAACTGCGTTTCGTGGAGGGCCTGGTCTCCACGGGCCTCCACGTGGTGGACATCGGCTGCGTGCTCACGCCCACCCTCTACTTCGCGCAGGTGCACCTGGCCTGCCTGGCGGGCGTGATGATCACCGCAAGCCACAACCCCCAGGGCTGGAGCGGGCTCAAGATGTCGGTGGACGGCGTCAAGACGCTGCTCAAGCCGGACATCGAGCGCTTGAAGCGCATCGCCGACGAAGGGTCCTTTCACGTGGGGACGGGCCGCGTCGAGCGGATGGACCTGCGCGAGGCCTACATCGCCGACATGGTCAAGCGCGTGCGTTTCGCCCGCCCGCTCAAGGTGGTGCTCGATCCCGGCAACGGCACCGCGGCCCTCTTTTGCGAGGAGGTCTACCGGCGCGCGGGCCTGACGGTGGTGCCGCTCTTCTGCACGCCGGACCCGACCTTCCCCAACCACTTCCCCAATCCCAGCGAGAAGTCGGCGCGCACGGCGATCCGCCAGGCCGTGGTCGAGCACGGAGCCGACCTGGGGCTCTCCTTCGACGGCGACGGTGACCGCGTGGGCGTACAGGACGAGCGCGGCCAGGACGTCGAGAGCGACCGCGTGCTGATGCTCCTCACGCGCCCGGTTCTCGCGCGCAACCCAGGCGCGCCGGTGGTCTTCGACGTCAAGTGCAGCCAGGCGCTGCCCGAGGACATCCTGGCCCACGGCGGCAGGCCCATCATGTGGAAGACGGGCCACTCGTGGATCAAGGCCAAGATGGCCGAGGTGGGCGCGCCCATCGCGGGCGAGCGCAGCGGGCACTTCTTCCTGAAGGACGGCTTCCACGGCTACGACGACGGCCTCTTCGGCGGGCTCAAGCTGGCCGAGTACGTGGCCGGCCAGCCGCTGACGCTCTCGCGGGTGCTGGCTCAGTCGCCCCAGTACGTGACCAGCGCCGAGATCCACGTGGACTGCGCCGACGAGGTCAAGTACCAGGTGATGGAGCGCGTGCTCGCGGCCATGCAGCGCGAGTTCCCCGGGCGGGTCAACGACGTCAACGGCGCGCGCGTGAGCTTCGACGACGGCTGGGGCCTGGTGCGGCCGTCCTCGAACCTGCCCGAGCTGGTGCTGGTCTTCGAGGGTCGCACGCAGGCGGCCATGACGCGCGTGAAGGAACTCTTTCGTGTGCGCTTGGCGGCCTATCCCGAGATCGGGCGGGTCTGGCACAATGAGTGAGGGCTGGCGGCGGCGGCTCGGGGGCTGGCTGGCCCGGGCCGTCAAGCTGGCGCTGACGGCGCGTTCGCGCGCGGCCCTGCCCCCGCACCGCGGCGTGCTAGGCGTGCGCGGCATGCTGGGCGGCGCGCGCGTGGTCTTCGACGAGCACGGCGTGCCCCACGTGCGCGCGGCCGGGGACGGCGACGTCTTCGCCGCCCTGGGCGTGTGCCACGCCCTCGACCGCTTCTTCCAGATGGACCTCATGCGGCGGGCGCTCTCGGGCGGCACCAGCGCCGTGGTGGGGGAACGGCCTCTGGGGGATCTCGGCTTCCCGCCCTTCGGCGCCAAGCGCACCACCGTGGACGCCGACCGGCTGCTGCTGGCCCTCGACGTCGTGCCCTCCGCGCAGCGCACGCTCGAACGCGCCGACGACGAGGGCCGCGGGCTGCTCGAGGCCTACGCGGCGGGTGTCAACGCCGGGGTGGAGGTCTTGCGTCGCTGTCGCCCCCTTGAACACCGGCTGCTGGATCTGGAGCTCCTGCCCTGGAGACCGGTGGACTCGTTGATCGTGGCCAAGGGCATGGCGCTGGGGCTGTCGTTCAAGTGGCGCTCGGCGCCCGTCCTGGCCGCCGTCGCCGAGCGCCTGGCCGCGAAGCCGGAGCACCTCGAGGCCCTCCTGCCCCGCAGCCCAGAGGCCGCCTGTGTGGCGCAGGCGCGCTGGTTCGTCGAGGGTTTGGGCGGCGCGCTCGCGTTCCTGCCTAGCGCGCCCGCCGGCGTGGGCAGCAACGCCCTCCTGCTGGGCGCGGGGCGCTCGCGCTCGGGCAGCCCGCTCCTGGCCAATGATCCGCACCTGCAGCTGGCCCTGCCCGGCGTCTGGTACCTCGCCAGCGTGCGCGGCGGGCGCTACGCCGCGGTGGGAGCCACCATGCCCGGGGCCCCTGGCGTGGTGATCGGGCGCACGCCCACGCTGGCCTGGTCGGTGACCAACGCGATGCTCGACGACGCCGCCGACGTGTGGATCGAGGAGCTCGACGGCACGGGCACGCGCCACCGGGTGGACGGGCAGTGGCGCGAGCTGGCGACCACCACGCACGAGATCCGTCGCCGCGGCGCCGCGCCCGTGGTCTTCCGCCTGCGACGCACCTACCGCGGGCCCCTGCTCTCGGACGCGTTTCCCGGCTACGAGGGCCCTCCCCTGTCCCTGCGCGCCACCTGGATGGAGCCGGGCCGCGACCTCGAGGCCTTCCTGGGGCTGGGCCGCGCGCGCGCCGCCGCGGAGGTGCCTGCGGCGGTGGCCGGCTACGGCTCGCCGGCCCAGAACCTGCTCTACGCCGACAAGCACGAGGCCGCCTGGAGGCTGATGGGACGCGTGCCCAAGCGCGCGGGGGGCGGGAACCCGGCCCTGCCGCGCGACGGGCGCACGAGCGCAGAGGACTGGGTGGGCGAGGTTCCCGCGGAGGAGCTGCCGGCGGCGCGGCTCGGGCGTGACGACCAGATCGTCTCGGCCAACCACCCGCAGGTGGACGGCGGCTACCCGCACTACCTGAGCCACCTCTACGAGCCCGACTACCGCGCCCGGCGCATCGCCGAGCTGCTGGGCAGGCGCCAGGACCTCGTGCTCGACGACCTCGCCCGCATCCAACGAGACGCCCACGACCTGGGCGCCAAGGCCCTGCGCGAGGCGGTGCTCGTGCCCCAAGCCGAGGCCGTGCGTCGTCAGCGTCCCTCGGTGGCGCGCGCTCTCGACCACGTGCTGGCCTGGGACGGCAGCGAGGAGCCGCACAGCCGCGGCGCGATCCTCGCGCACCTGCTCTACCACCACCTCGCGCGCCGCGTGTTCGGCCCGCTCCTGGGCGAGACGCTGCTGCTGCGCTGGATGGGCAACATGAACCTGCTCGACGCCCCGCTGCTCGCGGCCTGGCGCGACCCCGCGAGCCCGTGGCTGGCGCTGGGCGCGCGCGCCACCGTGCTGGGCGAGGCGCTCGAGGATGCGCAGCGCGATCTGGAAGCCCGCGGCTTGACCTTCGACTCGCCCTGGGGCGCGGCCCACACGCTCACGCTCCACCATCCGGCCGGCGGCGCGCCGTTGCTCGGGCCCACGTTCTCGCGCGGTCCCTTCGCCCTGCCGGGCGGCCCCTTCGCCGTCTGCTCCGGCCAGTACGCGCACGACAAGCCGCTCAAGGTGACGGTGGGGGCCTCTTACCGTCAGGTGATCGACCTGGCCGACCCCGAGGCCAGCGCGCGCATGATGACCTTCGGCGGGCAGAGCGGGCACATCGGCTCGCCCCACTACGACGACCTCACCCCGCTGTGGCTCGCGGGCACGTGGCTGCCGATGCGTCTGACAAGCGAGCCCGAGGGCGGCGAGGTCCTGACGCTCCTGCCGCGCTGAGGGCCGGGGGGCGGCGGGGGCGCTGCCTCAGCGCGGAGGGCGCACCCAGTGCTCGATCGCGAGCCCGGTGAAGACCGTCGTGGTTGCCAGGCGCCAGCCTTCCCTCCCGAGCGCCGCGGCCAGCGCGTCGTCGCGGGGGCGCGAGCGCCCCTCGACGCGCAGCAGCCAGAGCCCCTCGCGTGCGCCCAGCCACGCGCGCAGGGCCGCCTCGTCGCGCGCCTCCACGTAGGCAGCCGCGCGTGGCGCGCGGGCGTCCGCCGCGAGGCGCGGCAGCTCGCCGGGGAGCCCCGCCGCCGGCGGCGCGCCCTCGCGGGCGTAGTGCCGCCAGCACAGGATCTGGAAGGAGGGCTCGACGCCCACGATCTCGCCGTCCTTGACCTCTGCCTCGACCCAGGCCGTGGCCCCACGCCAGTCGCAGTGGCGCGGCGCGAGCGAGAGGTAGAGCGTGCCGGCGGCGCCTCCCACGAGCAGCAGCGCCAGCACCCAACCCTGGATGCGCGGGGAGAGCCGCCCATGAACGCCCGCGGCCACCACGCACCAGACGCCGGCCAGGAACGTGGCGTAGCGCCGGCCCACGAAGGAGCCCAAGAGCCCCACCAGCAGCACGCTCAGCAGGTAGGCCACGACCAGCGCGCCCAGCGCCGCCAGAACGCGCGGTCGCTCACCGGACGCGGGCTGCCAGCGCCAGCCCCAGGCCTCGCGCCGGCGCCAGGCGACCAGGAGCAGCGGCAGCGCGAGCAGCCCGCCCAGCCAGTACCAGGGGCCGAGCCCAACCACGTGCTGGTTGAGCCACCTGTGCAGCAGCCCGCGCGCATCGAGCGACAGGCTTGCTGCACCCGCTGCGCTCTGCTCGATGACCCAGGCGGCTTGCGCGCGCAGGGACGGGAGCCAGGGCCAGAGGGTCAGCCCCGCGCCGACCCCCGCCGCGAGCAGGCCTACCAAGCGACGGGTGGGGGGGCGCAGCACGACGAAGAAGGCGGCCAGGGCCACGGCGCCTACGGCGGCGTAGTAGAAGGTCCAGCCCGCGCCAGCGAGCGCCGCGGCTGTCAGCGCGTAGCGCCAGAGGCGGCCGCGCTCGAGGGCCTCGAGCGCGAGCAGCCAGGCCAGCGTGAGCAGCAACGCGGCCAAGGCAAAGGAACGGACCTCCGTGCCCGGCCAGGCCAGCTCGCCGCTCACGCAACCGAGCGCCGCCGCTACCCAGCCCGCGCGCGCGCCCAGGAGCCGACGGGCCACGAGGCCCAGCAGCAGCACATGCAGCAGGTTCGCGAGCAAGGAGAAGCTGCGGGCCCAGCGGTCGGTGCCCGGGGGCGTCGAGGGCGCGAGGTCGAGCCAGGCGCTCAGCGCCAGGTAGTAGCCGGGGGGGTGCGTGTCGTGCTCACGCAGCACGCGCGCCAGGTCGGCGGGCGGCTGCGCGGCCATCTCGATCGAGAAGCACTCGTCGAGCCACAGGCTGCGCTCGAGCGCGGGCAGGCGCACGGCAAGCGCCAGCACGAGCAGCGCGAGCCCCAGCAGCAGCGGGTGGCGCTCGTGGAGCCCGGGGCGCGACTCCACGGCGGCGGCGGATCAGGCCGTGGGAGCGCTGCGCGGGGCGAGGTCGGCACCGGGCGCGGCGAACTTGAGCCAGCGCTCCGTGTTGGGGGCGACCTCGTCCACCTGGATCAGGCGCCGACGCACGAGCCGGGCGACTGCCTCGCGCACGTCGGAGAGGTGGCGGCCGGTGCGGCTGGCGATGCGCGTGACGTCGAGCCAACCGTGGGACTCGCCCAGCGTCGAGAGGATGAAGCGCAGGGAGGCGTCTTCGAGGGCGGAGAGCGGCTTGGCCATGGGTGGTGGGTCCCGGGGGCTCGGCTCGTTCGGGGGGCGCGGGGGGAGCCCGT
>JANOFW010000178.1:0-3663 GCA_031413835.1 Planctomycetia bacterium | reverse complement strand
CGGATCCAGAAGCCGCTGTCGTAGCCAGCGCTCCCGGGCCCGCCCACGAGGGAAGCGTCGGCCTGCGGGCCGGCGAGATAGCCGTCCACGGCCGACTGGATGTCACGCGTGCTCGAGTCTGCCTGGGCGGGGGCTGCCAAGACCGCGAGCATCCCGACCACCGCGAAGATTCCGATCAAGTTGCGCATGTCTGCCTTCCTTCTAGGAGCCCCGCCTCCAGGGCGCAGCTCGTTGTCCTGCCTGCCATCCAGGACAGGCCGCACGGCCTGCCCTCTCGATCTGCTGGGTGGAATCGGCCGACGCGGTCGAGCCTTCAGCCCGAGCGAGGCCAACCCTCTCAGTTTTCGCACTCTGTTTGGATCCGACAGGTCATGGATCGGTCATCCGAGCGAGTGTAAACTCATTTGTTCGCATCGTGTTCGTTCTCCCCCAGGGCCTGCCTTCGGCGGCCTGGCGGCCCCGGCCCCACAAGAGACTCATCTCCGGATCCGTGATCTGACATAAGTCTTTATTTTGTTGTACTTTGCGGTCCTGAGGCCCGATCATCCGCCGCGCCATGGCGCTCTCTCCGTCGCTCGTCGAGCGATTCCACCAGGCGACCAAGTACACCCCGGCGGGGCTGGGCAGGCATCCGGGGATCGATCCGGCCGCCCAGCCCTCGCCCTTCAAGGACTGGTACCAGGCTCGAGCCCTCAAGCTGCCGCGCTTCGGCCCCTCCGAGGCGTCGCGCTCCTCGGGTCCCGTCGATGCCGCCTGCCTGGGCCGGGTGCTGCTGCACACCTACGGCGTGACCGCCGTGAGCCAGCTTCCCGGCGCCACGCTGCTGTTGCGTGCGGCACCTTCGGCGGGGGGGCTCTACCCGGCCGAGCTCTACGTGGCCACCTGCGGCGTCGCCGGCGTGCCCGACGGCATCCACGCCTACCTGGCCCGCGAGCACGCCCTGGCCCTGTGCTGGGAGGGCGACTTCCGCGCGGAGCTCACGCGCTACGCCTTCGAGCACCCGGCGGTCAGCGTGGCGCGGGTGGTGCTGATCGCTACCGGCGTGTTCCAGCGCAGCGCCTGGCGTTACCGCGATCGGGCCTACCGCCGGGTACTGCTCGACACGGGCCACATGCTGGGCAATGCGGTGTTGGCGGCGCCGGTGGAGGGGCTGGCGCTCGTGCCGGTGGCCGACTTCTGCGATGACGCGCTCGACGGTCTGCTGCTGCTTGATCCGGCTCAGGAGGCGACCCTGCTCCTCGGCGCGCTGGTGGAGCCCCGCGAAGCGCTGACGCGCCCCTGCCTGCGCTCGCCGCTCGCGCGCGAGGCTCTCGCGCCGGAGGAGGGCGCCTGGATCCGGCCCACGCACGACGCCGCGCGCATGACGGAGGCGCGCGAGGCGCTGCCGCTCCATCTGCCGCCAGGTCCGGAGGCGATTGCGCCGGAGCTGCCGCTGTCGGCGGATGCGCTGCCTGGCGGTGCCGCCGTGCTCGAGGCGATCCGCCGACGCCGATCGACGCGCCAGTTTCGCGGCGGCGCCGTCCCCCTCGCCGACCTCGGTCGCATCCTCGCCCACGCCTACCCGCGCCCCGGCTCGGGCGATCCTGCAGCGCCGATCGCGCCGGATGTGCTCGAGACCTGGGTCATCGCGACCGCCGTGGACGGCCTGACGCCCGGCGTGTACCGCTACGAACCCGCGCGCCACAGCGTGGCGCTGGTGCGTCAGGGCGACGCGCGCCGCGCGCTCTTCGAGTGCTGCCTGCAGCAGGACCTGGGGCGCGAGTGCGCCTTCGCCGTGGTGCATGGCTGCGACCTGGCGGCGGCCGTGGCGCGCTACGGCGAACGCGCCTACCGCTACGTGCATCTCGAGGCCGGGCTCGTGGGGGAACGCCTCGACCTCGCGGCGCTGCGCCTTGGCCACGGCGCGAGCGGCATCGGCGGCTTCTTCGACGACGAGCTCGCCAGCCTCCTGCTGCGGCCGCCGTCCTACGCGATCGCCTACGTCACCGTCATCGGCGTTCCGGCCTGAATCACCGTCCGTACTCCTGGAACAGGCGATCCACTCCGCATCTGTCCAATGCTGCTGCGGTCGCCGCTTCCGGTGCGAGCCCGAAGCGGGCTCGCGCAGCCTCACACGCGCGATCGCCGCGCTGGATGGGGTGCGGAGGGCCGCCGCGGAGGACGCCGTGTAGTCTGCCTACATCAGGACGACGCGGTGGCCCGAGCCGCGAGCCGCGCTTGTCGCGGCTCGCCAAGCCATGGGGCAGCCAGCGCGGCGCGCGCCCGTGGTCCAGAGTGGCGACCGTTACACACGGAAGGCGAGGTTGAGCTTCACGCGGCGCATGGAGCCCGGCTCGATGCGCAGCCGGCGCAGGTCGGCGCCGAGCAGGTCGCGCACGGCGTGCAGCCCGTCGAGGTCGGTGCCGCGGAAGCCGATGTGGAACACGGCCGTGTCGCCTACCTGATCGAAGACCTCGATCAGGTCGGCGCCCAGCAGCACGCTCAGGCGGTGCAGCCGATCCACGATGGGATGCACCGCCAGCCGTCCCAGCGGGACGCTGCGCACGCGTGCGTGCTCCAGCCAGAAGGCGCGGTCCATGCCCGGGAAGAAGAGCTTCACGAGATGCCGACGATCCTCCACCACGATCCCCGCCTCGGCTCCGCAGCCCAGCTGCTCGCGCAGCCTGGGGAAGGGCACGATGGCGATGTCACCGACCTGCGCCTCGACGGCGGCCTGGGCCTCGCCGGCGAGCGCCTCGCCGGCGCGCTGCTCCTCGAGCTTCTCCTCCAGCTCCTCGTCGCCGGGGAGAGCGTCGGAGTCGGGGCGGGGAGCGGGCACCACGTGGCCTCTTGTACAACGAGCGCCCGCTCCAGGCCGCCGCGGATCGCGGCGCGTCCCTTCCGCGCCACCGGCCCGCGCTCAGCCGGAGTGCAGCGCTCCGTTGGAGGGGTCGAGCGTCAGCGGCAGCACGCTGCGCGCGCCGTAGCGGCTGCGCAGGATCTCGGCGCGCCGCGCACCGGGGCCGTCGGCGGGCGCGATCCATCCCACGCGGTCGGCGGTCTCCACCGACAGCCCGTCGAGCGCAGCGGGCGCCTCCAGCGTCGCGTCTGCGGAGCGCATCGCACACACGACCGCGACGTGCAGCCGCGTGGCCACGGCCGAGAGATCGCGCAGGGCCCGGCCGGAGTCCGTGTTCACCTCGCGCACGACGGCTTGCAGGTAGTCCACCGCGAGCACCTCGGGCCGGAAGGGCATGCGCACGAGACGGTCCTCGAGCGAGGCGACGGAGAGGCCCCGCGCTGCCAGCAGGTGGAAGGGGGCGCGGTCGAGCACCCGCCGCGCGCGCGCCGCACGCGCCGCGGAGGCGGGATCGAGAACGCCGGCCGCCAGCGCGCGCGCGTCCACGTCGGCCGTCATGGCCAGCAGGCGCAGCGCCAGCGTCTCGGGGGGCAGGTCGTAGGAGGCGTAGAGCACGCGCCGTCCCTGCGCGGCGGCGCCATTCAGCAGCGCCAGGAGGAAGGCCGTCTTGCCCGCGCCCGTGGGCCCGCCCCAGACGTGCAGGTGGCCGGCGGGCAGCCCGACGCCCAGCTCCTGCACGAGCGCCACGTCTTTCGCACAAGGGATGGCCGGACCGAGCCCAGCAAGACGAGCGGTCAGGGCGCCGGGGTTGGCGGGGCTTGCGG
>JANOFW010000177.1:0-3088 GCA_031413835.1 Planctomycetia bacterium | reverse complement strand
GGGGCTGGGCTCGCCCTCGAGCAGCAGGGCCTCCACCTGCTCTTCGCTCAGGGCCTCGCCGCGCCGCGTCCTGCCCAGCACGCGCTTGACGCGGCGGGTGACCTCGCGCAGCGCCTCCTCGTCGTCGCCCTCGAGCGAGAGCGTCTCGTGGCGCCAGACGGCGCGCACGCCGTACTTCTCGCGCAGGGCGCGCAGGTGACGGTCCAGGGGTCCGAAGAGGACGCGCACCTCGGCATCGGCCGCGTCTTGGATGCGTTCGCGGGGCATGCGGGTCAGGATACGCAGGGACGGGGACGGCACCCAGCGGCACGTGGCCGGGCGCGTGAAGATTCGGAGGGGCCGCTCGCGTCGCGTCAGAGGGTCGCGCGCTGGGCGACCTCGAGCCAGATCCACGCCAGCGGAGCGGCGAAAAGCAGCGAGTCGAGCATGTCGAGGACGCCCCCCATCTCGGGGATCAGGCGGCTGGAGTCCTTGGCCTCGAGCCGGCGCTTCCAGCCGCTCTGCGTGATGCCGGCGAGCACGCTCGCCAAGCCCACGACCAGGCCGAAGAGAGAGCGCGCGACGACGCTCCACGAGGCCTCCGGCACCTGCAGCGGCGCGGCCAGGAGCACGGCCACGAGGACCGAGCCGAGCAGCCCTCCGGCGAGCCCCTCCCAGGACTTGCCCGGCGAGACGCTGGGCACGAGCTTGTGGCGCCCGAAGGGCTTGCCCACGAACCAGCCGCCGATGTCGCTGGCCTTGCTGATGAGCATGACCCAGATCAGGCGCTCGGCGCCGCCGGGGCCGTCCGCGATCTCGCGCATCCAGGTGAACAGGATGCCCACGTAGAGCACCGGCAGCAGCCCGCGCGCGATGCGGTCCACCGCGGAGGCGCCGACATCGCGCCAGCGGCGCGCCAGGAGCAGCAGCAGCGGCGCCGCCAGCAGGCCCAGGCGCCAGAGGTTGCGCTCGGCCAGGCTGTCAGGCGCCAGCAGCCCGATGCCGGAGAGCAGCGCGCAGGCCAGTGCGCCCACCAGGTGCTCGAAGCAGAGGCGCCCCGGCAGCAGCAGACGCGCCAGCTCCAGGCCCGCGATCCCGCCCAGCGCCAGCAGCAGCAGGTCCACGCCCAGCGGATTGCCGGTGGCCACGTAGGTCCAGGCCACGGCGAGGATGGCGAGCAGCACGAGCGGCGCGACGATCAGCCGCACCCGGGTTCCGTGAGAGCCGGCTCCGTGCGAAGACACCGTGCCGTGGGACGGTGTTCTCGCGCCCCGGGGGCGAGGCATGGGCTCGACGTTCGCCATCGGTCAACGCTGGACGAGCCCGCCGAAGCGCCGCACGCGCGTGGCGTACTCGCCCAACGCCGACTCGAGGTCGGCCTCGCGGAACTCGGGCCAGCAGACGTCGGTGACCCACAGCTCGCCGTAGGACATCTGCCACAGCAGGAAGTTGCTCAGGCGCTGCTCGCCCGCCGTGCGGATCATGAGGTCGAGCGCGGGCATGTCGGGCTGGTAGAGACGCGCCGTGAGGGCCGCCTCGAGGCTCGGGCCCTCCAGCGAGGCGAGGTCGATGCGGCCGGCCTGCGCATCGAGCGCCAGGCGCTTGGCGGCCTCGGCCAGCTCGGTGCGCGCACCGTAGTTGAGCGCCAGGCACAGGGTCATGCCGTCGTTGGCCGCCGTCAGCCGCTCGGTCTCGCGCAGCGCCTCGAGCACCTCGGGGACCAGGCCGTCCACGCGACCGATGGAGGTGAGCCGGATGCGGTTCTCCTGCAGCTCGTCGCGCTCGTCCACCAGGTACTGGCGCAGCAGACGCATGAGCGTGGCGACCTCGTTGGGGGGCCGCTTCCAGTTCTCGGTCGAGAAGGCGAAGAGCGTGAGCTGGGCCAGCCCGATGCGCGCCGCATGGCGCGTGACCGCGCGCACGCTCTCGACCCCCGCTCGGTGGCCCCGCAGGCGCGCCAAGCCGCGCCCCTGGGCCCAGCGTCCGTTGCCGTCCATGATGATGGCGACATGCCGGGCTCCGCCGGGGTTCTTCGAGACGTCAGACGACATCCTGGGGTCTGCTCCTGCCTGCCGTGGAGGGCACCGTACCACCCCTGGGAGGAAGGGCCAGATGGCCGTCGGGTAGTCGGTCGGCCACGCGGCGCCACGCCCGCCTCGAAGCCCACCTAGACAAGTTGGGGGACGCCCTCAGTTGTGCGGATGAAGCGGTCGCGCTCCGCGCCCACCGAGATGACCTCGATGGCCACGCCCATCACGTCCTGGAGCGCGCGCACGTAGAGCTGGGCCGCGCGCGGCAGGTCGTGGAACCGACGCACGCCGGAGAGGTCGTTCTCCCAGCCCGCGTAGGACTGGTAGACGGGCCGGCAGGCCTCCCAGTCCTCGGCCAACGCCGGGGGCACGTCCACGCGCCGGCCGCCAAGCTCGTAGGCCACGCAGACCTTGAGCTCCTTCAAGCCCGAGAGCACGTCGAGCTTCATCAGGGCGATGCTGTCCACGCCCTGCGTGGAGGCCGCGCGGCGGGCCACCACGGCGTCGAACCAGCCGCAGTCGCGCTTGCGGCCCGTCGTGGCGCCCACCTCGCGGCCGCGCTCGCCCAGGTGCTTGCCGGCCGGCCCCACGTCCTTGCTGGGGAAGGGGCCCGCTCCGACGCGGGTGGAGTAGGCCTTCACCACGCCCAGCACGCGGTCCAGGGCCCGCGGCGGCAGCCCCGTGCCGGCCGAGAGGCCCGCGGGCCCGGTGCTGCTGCTGGTCACGAAGGGGTAGGAGCCGTGATCGACGTCGAGCGCGAAGCCCTGCGCGCCCTCGCACAGGATCGACTGCCCCTGCGCGTGCGCGGCGAGCAGGAAGGTGGTCGTGTCCGCCACGTAGGGCTTCAAGCGCTGGGCCACGCCCAGCATCTCGTTCACCACGGCCTCGGGGTCGAGGGGCTCGAGGCCCGCGCGCGCCAAGATGCCGTTGCGCGCCGCGGCGTTGGCCTTGAGGCGCCCGGCGAAGACCTCCGGCCGCATCAGGTCGGCCACCCGGAAGCCCTCGCGCATGAACTTGTCGCCGTAGGTGGGCCCGATGCCACGGCTGGTCGTGCCCAGCGAGGCCGCGCCCCGCAGGCG
>JANOFW010000176.1:0-2950 GCA_031413835.1 Planctomycetia bacterium | reverse complement strand
CCCTTCGTGCTGTGGATCGCCACCGTGGCGCCGGCGACGGGCGTCTCGCTCGCGCCATCCAGCACGCGTCCCTGCACCGGCAGGCTTCCCGCTTCGACCACCATGCGGAAGCGTTGAGTGGCTGGAAGCGTGACCACTTCGTTGGCGACGAACAGGCCATCGCCCAGGATCGCTCGGAGCGTGTGCCGTCCCACGGCCAACCCCTCCAGCCGGAACGTACCGTCGTCGGCGAGCGGCGTCGCGATCGAGCCCTCGGATCCCACGCGCCCTCGGAAGGCGTTCCCGCGCCGCTCGGACTCGGGCTGTAGGACGACGGTGCCCGTGAAGGGGCGTCCATCGGACCACTCGATCGTGCCCTCCAGGACGAGGTTGGAGACGACCAGCTCGATCGTCACCATGCCGCGCGCGCCATCCAGGGGCAGGGCAACGGTGGAGGCACCGCGCGTCTCGTCGAGTCCGCGAGCCGTCACCCGGTAGATGCCGGCCCCCAAACCCGTCAGGACCGCTCGACCCTCCCCATCGCTCGTGCCCTGGGCGGTCACGCTGCCGAGGGGTTCAGGGAGCGTGAACGGCAGCTTCAGTCCGCGATCGCGCTCCCGCACGTCTGGGTCGATCCGCTCGGGACCCGCGAGGAAGCGTGCTTCGATCTCCGCCTTGGCCGGCTTGCCATCGCGTAGGACCAAGACGACGATGCCCCCGCGCCTTGCGTGCTTCCCGTCGACCTGCCCGGAGGGCTTCGCGCCGGCGAGCGTGACGGCCCGGCGCTCTTCTTCCTTCGATCGCGGCAGCGCCTCGTCGGACGGTTCCTCGCCCGCCCCGTCGCCCCGCAGCAGGACCCAGGCACCGACGCCGAGCGCGCAGGCCACCACGAGGCCAAGGATCCATCGCATCGTGTGACTCCCGGCACGGTCTACCGCCGTCGTTTCAGGCGCCCGCGCCCGCGCCCAGCGTAGCGCCAGGGCTCGATGCCAGTCTCCCCCCATCCCGGCGCGGTGAACGCCCGGCCCCTGGGCTCGTACTCGCCTGTCCTCATGTCCACCGCGACCGTGCGCACCGGCCGCGTGCCCACGCCGACAGCCTCCTCTTCGTGACGCCCCGCCCGGGCGCGTTCAAGTAGCATTGCGGAGGGCGCCCGGCGCCATCGGAGGACCCCATGCTGAACGCGAAGCGGGGTTGGATCCTGGGACTCGGGGTGGTCGCCGCGCTCGCGATCGTGGGCGCGCGCGTCGCGGCCCCGGAGCCGAGCGAGGCTGCGAAGAAGGAGTTGGAGGGCCGGCTCAAGGAAGCGCTGGTCAAGGCGTCGCGTCGCCACATCGAGCTCGGCATCTGGTGCCGGGACGCCGGGATGGTGTCGCAGGCCTCCAACGAATTCGTGCGCGCGGTGGAGATCAGCGAAGGCAAGGACCAGTGGGCCGTCAACATCCTCAACCTCATGCGGAAGCTCGACGACGCCTTCTGGAAGAAGGTGTCGAAGAACCCCGGCGCCGCGATGTTGCGCACCTACGGCAAGCGCGCGCAGCGGGCGGTCGAGGCCGCCCTCGAGGACCGGGTCGCTGTCGCGAAATGGGCAGGGAAGAAGAAGGGCCTCGACGACGAGGCTTACAGGGTGTGGGTGTCGGTCGTGCGCGCGACCGACCAGCCGATCACGGTGGACGCGCAGGGCCAGGTGACGCTGCCGGTGGGGACGATTCCGCCGGACATCTCCAAGCGCCTCGTGGACGAGTCCGTTACGATCAACGGGCGCCGCTGGGTGCGCGACGAGTTCCTTGCGAAGATGCCGGAGATCACCACGCTCGACGAGGCGGAGGCGGACGCGCTGCGTGTGCGAACGCAGGGTGGGCCCGAACAGGCGCAAGACCTGCTGGCAATCTGCCTGGCGTGTCTGCCCCAGCTCGAGGCCGACACCGGCGGACGCCCGACGCGGCGCATGCAGGTCTTCGTGTTCGGCAAGCGCGCGGACTACGCGACCTACATGGACCGCGCGGGCATGCCCGAGCACAAGCTCGCCGCAGGCGTGGCCGACGGCGCTACGTTCACCACCGTGATCGCGGGCGAGGGGATGGACGCCGAGACGCTCCGCGGCGTGACGCTGCATGAGATGTCGCACCTCTACCAGTACGGTGTCACTCCGGTCGTGATGCCGTCCTGGTACGCGGAAGGGTTCGCCGAGACCTACGGCGGCCCGGGCACCTTCACGTGGGACGGCGCGAAGCTCGTCGCTGGCGGCCTGATGACCAAGTCGCGCCTCGAGCCGCTCCAGACCGACGCAGGCTACATCCCGCTCGCCACGCTGATGGCTGGCGACGCGCTGAAGCTCATCAACGAGTCCAAAGGCGGCGGGCCGCCCTTCTACAGCGAGTCCTGGGCGCTCCGGCGCTGGTTCCGCACCGCCGCGCCCGAGGACGTCCGTGAGCGCTTCGCTCTCTGGGAGACGATGTGCCGCGGGGCGGCGCTCGGCGCCACCGTCGGCAAGCCCAACCAAGGTGACGTCTCCCCCGCGATGGAGGCCTTCACCCGCCTTCTCGGCAAGGACATGGTCACGCTCGAACCGCTCTTCCGCGCCTGGCTCTCCTCGCTCTGATCCGTCGGGTCGCGGTCCCCGGGCGCAGGTCGAGAAGGCGTACGCGCGCACGGCTTGGCGCCGACGCTGCCTTGAGTGCTGGAGGGTCTGGAGCGGCCAACTCGCGCGCCGCCACTGGACTCGACTGGACGACGAGTACGCCCCTGTTGCAGGAAGTGCAACAGTTGCGCCCGACGGCACGACCCATCCAGCCCAATCCTCAGGCAGGACCGCTCGGTCGCCGCAGCCGCAGCCGGCCGCCTCGATACACGGCGATCAGCGGTGGGGTCCAGTCCACGAGAAACGTCAACAGGGGGGTGAGACCGGCAGTCACGACCTGGGGCGATGCAGACAGGGAGAGAGCGAGATCCGGCGGGGATGGCGGCGGCG
>JANOFW010000175.1:0-19480 GCA_031413835.1 Planctomycetia bacterium | reverse complement strand
GGTGAGCAATAAGCCTGTGGAGGTAGTTGCGGCCCCCCGTCCTGGCGTGGTGCGCCATGTGTGGGTCCGCGTGGAGGACGAGTCAGGACATCCCGTGCATGGTGCGTCGGTGTCCCTCTGGCGAATGCCCTTGCCCAGCCTTAGAAGGACCATCTTCCAGGCCGATCTCTTGCGTACGGATGCGATGGGTCTAGTGCGGATTGACGTACTGGATCCAATGGAAGAAATGTGGCTCGGCGTGATCGCCTACCTGCCCGCCGGGCCTGCGAAAGGTTTGCTGACCGAGTGGACCCCTGGATTGGGAACTCGCGAACTGCATGTTCTAACGGTCAAGCAGAGGGATTCCTCTGCTGTAGGTGGATCGCCAGATTGGCGCCCGCCCGAAACAGAGTCTTCTCGGACTAATAGGTGAGTTCGGCTGTCAAGGTGTGCCGCCCCACCCAGGTTGGAGTGGAATGTGACAGGCTCTCGGGGTGCTTGTGAGCAGGAGGGCCGTGCTGTACCGGCCCACGCAGGTTGGAGTGGCGTGTCGCTGAGCGCGCTCAGGCGCCCTGGGCCGTTCCGCGTCGATTCCACGTTCGCGCCTCTGTTGCAGGCCGCCTCGCGCTGGCCGCCTCGGGCAGCGGCAGCCGGTCCACCGCGCCCCTGACGTCGAGCAGCGCGAGATCGGTGTAGCGGGCCGAGAGCTCCATGGAGGAGTGGCGGGCGAGGGCCATGGTGGTCTTGGGGTGCGCGCCGCCCGCCGCGATCCAGGACACGTAGGTGTGGCGCAAGGCGTGCCGATCCATGACCCGGTCGGAGTCGTCTCGCTTGGCGATCCCCGCTGCCTCGAGGTCGCGGTCGAACGTCAGCCCGTTGGGGAACGCGCCTGCGGAGATCACGGTGTCGCTGGGCCGGGCGTCGTGGGGTTTGAACGCGGCCAGCGTGGCGGCGAGGCGCTGGGGAATGGGCACGGACTGGTCCCTTCGCGACTTGGCCGAGGCCGCGGGCACATAGACCACTCCGTCGCGCACGTCCTGCCAGCGCACCCGACGGCACTCGCCCGCGCGCAGGCCCAGGCCGAGCATCATGCTCCAGCACACGGCGCGCGTCTGGCCCAGCCGCAGCAGGCGCTCGCGCTCCGCGTCGCTCACGCCCGCGTGGATGCGGGACGCCTCGGCCTCCCTGAGCGGGCGTTCCTGGGCCGCACGGATGAAGCGCTCGGCCTCCTCGGGCGTCAGGGCTCGCCGGACGTGGCGCTGATCCTCGGCCTCGTTGAGCGGCTGCAGCCCCTCGAACGGGTCGTGAGCCCAGCGTCGCGCGGTGAGCAGCCACTTCCCGAACTGGGCCAGGGCCGCGTAGCGCGTGTTGACGCTGCGGTGGGAGAGCCCGGTGGCCCGCACCTCGTTGAGCCAGCCGCTCGCGGTGGCGAGGTCGAGATCCTTGAGCCGCTTCGCTCCCCTGTGCGCGATGAACGCACGCAGGCACTTCTCGCGGTCCGCGAGGTACTTCGCGCAGACGCCACGCGCCCGGACCGTCGCCAGGAAGTCCTTGACGTGGTCGTCCAACGGACGCTCATCGTGGTCCTCGAAGCCGCTGGTGATCCCGGCTCGCTTCATCTCCTCGCGACGCACCCGGGCGGCGGCGATCAGCTCGGCGGCGCGCTTGTCCCGCGTCCCCAGCGAGACGTGGTGGCGCCGGCCGCCCACGTAGAAGAGGACCCAATAGGTCTTCCCCTCGCGTTGGCGGCCGGCCGGATCCTTCCAGTTCCTGAGGTAGACGCGCACTCGCTACTCTTTGCGCTTGGCGCTGATCGGGCGGCCGCGCTTCTTCGCCGGGGCCTTCGCGGGCTCGGGCGTGGCGGGCTTCGTGGCCTTGGGCTCGCCAGCCGGCTTCGTGAGGCCCCAGAACAGGGGGCCGCTGATCGCGGGGTAGCCCGTGACCTCCCTGGCGATGGCGGTCAGGCTCTTCCGGTGCTTGCCCGCGTGGCGGAAGCCGTCGTGCTCGACCACGACCTCGTAGGTCTTGCCCTTGAACACCCGCTGGAGCGTCGCGCCGGCCTTGGGGAGCCGGGGGTCGCGGGCTTTCGTGGGGCGCGGCGAGCGCGTGGGCGTCGTGGGGGTGCTGGTCGTGGCCTGCGCTGGCGCGGTCCCGCGCGCGGCGAGCGCCCGCACCAGGCGGTCGCGCGTCGATTTGCCCGCGGGCTTCCCGAAGGCGTGCTCGTACTGCGCGCGCAGGCGCGCCCGCTCCTCCTCGAGCCGCGCCCCCCGCGTGGCGTTGCGGCGCTCAAGCACCTCGGCCAGCCAGGCCCGATACGCCTCGTGGCTCTCGAACTCCCGGCTCCCGCGCAGCAGCAGCTGCTGCACGAGGTCGCGCTTGAGCACGCCGTTCAAGGACTCCACGTCCCCGTTCTGCTCCTTCTCGCCTACCCTCGCCATCCCTCAGCGATCGATCCAGTACCCGGGCTTTCGCTTGGCGTGCGCCACCGCGTACACCTCGATCGACTGTTCAGACGAGCAGTAGAAGATCACGAACGGGAATCGTCCCACCACATGGCGCCGGAACGGACGACCCTGCGACCACACGGACGAAGCTTCCGGGTTGTCGAGGATCCACTCCAGGGCGGCGTCGATCGCGGCCACAAACTCGACACCGAGGCCGACCCGCTTCGACTCGTACCACAACGCGGCGGCGCCAAGCTCGTCCTCGGCCTCGGGGACGACCGAGAGGCGGCGGGTCACAAGCCTGCGAGGCGAGCAAGGATCCGTGACCGGACCTCGGTCCACTCCGGGGCCCGCTCGCCTCGCGCAGCGGCCGCGCGCTGACGCCGATCTAGCTCCGCGATCCAGGCCTTGTCCCAGTCGGCGTCGGGGGCGCCGTCCAGGCTGGCGAGGACCTCGGTGGCGATGCGCACCCGATCCTGCTCAGGGAGACCCAGGACCTCTTGCAGGAGCTGCTGGGCCGACTTCGACATGGACCCAGCGTACCAGCCGTGCGGCGGCTGCCGGGTGGCACGTGACGAGAGACGCGGCGCCTGGGGTTGGGCCGCGGGCGTGCGTTGGCGCGCCGCCGTCCCGGTTGTGCGCGGACCCCGCCGGCCGCCACCAGGGCCAACGTGGGCGCGCGGGGCCTCCCCGGGCCCGTCCCGGGGATCCACGCCCGACTCTCTATTCTCAAAATGGACCGTGCGCAGAACGGCGTCAGTTGCCCGTGGCTATCGATCCAGACCGATTTGCGCAGTTTCCGTCACAAGTGCCATTCTCAAGATCCGTAAGCCTTTTCCAGCACACGACTTACGACACGCGAGCGTCAGCTTCCCAAGCTGAGGGTCGTGAGTGCGAACCTCCTCAGGCGTTCCACTCTCCCTGCACCCTGCTGCGCCCTGTTGCGCGTCCGTGCGCGAACAGGCAGGGTCTCGGGAGGTGTGCTGTCAGATCCGGCCGCCTTCCGACGCTCTTCCTACGACTTGGGAGGCTCGGTCAGCGGGCGCCGCGTGCCGTCCAGGTCCACATCGGGCCCGGTCCAGCGGGCCAGGAGGCTGCGGGGGGCGAAGGTGGCGAGCCACCAGAGGTAGGGGCCGGGGGACCGGGGGGAGGCGCTGGCGAGCTTGGCGAGAGCCTGTCGCGCCGCGCGCATGCCCCCCTCGCAGCCCTGGCGTACGGCGAGCGGCGCGAGCTGCGCACGGCGCTTGAGCGCGGCGCGCACGGCCGCGCGGTGCTCCGGGCGCGCATAGGTCAGGTGGCGCTGGAGAACAGGCAGGTCCATCAGCCCCCAGCGCAGCGGCCGCAGGAGCGACGGCCCGGAGTCGCTCCCCGGGTGGTAGCGCCAGCGCACGAGGGCGTCGCGGTGGAAGGTGAGGGGCAGGTCGCGCGCGATGCGGAGCCACAGGTCGTAGTCCACCGACTCGTCGCGGCGTTCGCTGAAGGGACCTACCTGCTCGAAGACTTCGCGGCGGATCAGCGTCTGGCCGCCGGTGGAGATGGGGCACCCGAGCAGCAGCTCGGCGTACGCGTCGGCCGTCACCTCGTGCGTGGGCGCAGCCGCCATGCGCGTGGCCAGGGGACCGAACATGAGCTGCGTGGAGCGCACGTGCGTGCCCTCGAACTCCTCGCCGTCGCAGGCCACGAGCCCCGAGGTCGGGTGGCGGCGCGCGACGTCCACCTGCACCTCGAGCTTTGTGGGGGCCCAGAGGTCGTCGTGGTCGAGCAGCGCCACGTACGCGCCGCGCGCGAGGCGCAGCCCGGCGTTGCGCGCGGCTCCCGTGCCGCGGTTCTCCTGCCGTACGGTGCGCAGCGCCGGGCCGTACCTCGCCAGCCGCGCGGGGGTGTCGTCGGTGGAGCCGTCGTCCACCACGATGACTTCACGCTGCTTCCACGTCTGGTCGAGGACGCTCGCGAGCGTCTCGTCGAGGAGCGGGCCCGAGTTGTAGGCAGGCACGATCACGCTGATGAGCGGGTCGCCCATGGGCGGCCCAGTCTACGGCTTGGCCCGGGCCGTGCGGGCTCGACCCCTTCACGAGATCCTCGCTCGGACCGGCCTGCACGCCGCGGCCCGCTCATGGCATGCTGCGGCGAGGCCCGAACGCGACCCCTCCGGCAGCCCAGACGTTGCACGGTCGGTGTTCGCGACGATGCGGAGCCCGAAGGAGGCCTCGTGAAGCAGAACCGGAAGCAGAAGGCCAAGCTCGCCCGACAGGCCCGGACGCGCGTTGCAGCGCCCCCCGCGCCCCCCTCCACGGTCCGCGACGTGATGTCGGCGGCGGTGCGTACCTGCCATGCGGACGACACGTTGGCCGTGGCCGCGCGCATCATGTGGGAGCAAGACTGCGGCTTCGTCCCGGTGACGGACGGCGTGGGGCGGCTGGTCGGCGTCGTTACCGACCGCGATGCCTGCATGTCGTCGTACACCCAGGGCAAGAGCCTGCTGGCGATCCCCGTGTCGGCGGCCATGGCGACGCGGGTGGTGACGCTGCATGCCGCCGACCCGCTGGAGCGGGCGCACGAGCTGCTGCGCACGCATCACCTCCGGCGGCTTCCCGTCGTGGACGGAGACCACCATGTCCTGGGCGTGGTCTCGCTCAAGGATCTCGCGGCCCAGGCGCTCGCCGCCGATCGGCCCGCTGCGCTGCGCGATGTGGCCCAGACCTTCGGCCAAGTCACCAAGGGCCGGGTCGCGGTCGAGATGTAGGGCGTCGGCCCGGCGGGGGAGGCAGGATCCCCCGTCGCGGCACCCCTAGGAGTGGAAGCGTCCCCCGCCGGCAACCCGTCCGGGGTTGGGCGTGCCGGCCATCCTCTCGAGCTTGCTGTCGATGATCTCGGGCGTGGAGTCGCGCGTCGCGTCCGCGCTCTTGATCCGCCGCGGAAGCGCCTCACCGTGGCCCTGCCCCGGGGCGGGGACGGGCGACCGCTTCTTCACGCTGCGGCGCTTGGAGGTCGAGACGCGCGGCAGCTGCTTGACCTTGCGCCCCTTGGCGGGCGCGACGGGCGGCTGCTTCTTCAGCGTGCGGCCCTTGGAGGGTCCTTGGCGCTTGGTCTTCATGTCGAGATCTCCAGAGGGACCGCCGCCGGCGAGGCAACGTGTCCTGGCTTTGGATGCCGACGGGACGCTTCGGTGCCGGTCCAACTCGCGACCGTGTGGTCCGTCCCAGATGGAGTCTCGACCGCCGCCGTGGCGGGGCTCGACGCGGACCATGGGGCGGCGCGCCCCAGCCGGTCAGCCGCCGAAGTGCGGCGCGTGCGAGGGATCCGTGCGCTGCTGGGCCTTGGCGTCGCGACCTGCCGAGGAGAGGAGCGCGTCCCCCGTGCCTTGCAGCGGCGTGAGCTCCTCGCGGGCGAGACGTAGCTCCTCGCGGACGGCGTGCAGGGACTCGGCTGTCGGCTCCGTGCCTGGCGGCACCGAGATGGCGCGCAGGCCGTCGTCGCCCGTCAGCAGATCGAGCGCGGTCACGATCCGGCCCAGGATCCGTGCCAGGGAGAGGCTCGTGCCCTGGAGCACCTCGGCGGGCGAAGCGTCCGTGGCCAGGCCTGCAGTCGGCGTGACCGTCTTGCCAGACGTAGGCAGAACGAGCGACTCGCCGGCCTGGGAGTGGGACGGGCTGGCAGGCGTGGCCTCGGGGCGGGTGGGTCGGCTGGGCGCGATCGGGACGGGGTTCAAGGGTGGATCTCCGAGGGCGGACGCGTGCGCTGTGACGAGGCACGCTCCCGACGCGTGCGTGGCGCGTCGGGAGCTGCTGTGGGCGGTGTGCGGACTAGACCGTGGTGGGGTTGCTGCGGTTGCCCTGGCGGTCGTTGCCCTGGCGGGCGGCGCCCTGCTCAGCGTCCTCGGTGTGCGAGGCGCGCGGGCCGCCCTCGTTGCTCTGACGCTCGGTGGCCTGGCTCGTGCTGTCGCGGCTCGAGGTGCTCAGCGCCTTGCGCGCCTTGCCCACGAACTCCTCGATGCTGTTGAGGTAGCCGAGCACCTCGGACGAACCGCCGCTGCGCGCCGAGCTCGCGGCAGCCGCCTCGGGGACGGAGCGGAAGGAGCGTGCGCCCTCGTCGCGACTGTCAGCGCTCTGGGGCGTCTTGGCGTTGGGCTGCTTGTTGGACTGGCTCTGGGAGCCGGTGGCCGAGCCCGTGCGCGAGTCGTCGTTGGGCTTGAGGGGTTGGAGGGGAGTGCTCGTCATGGAAATCTTTTCCAAATCAGGAAGGAATCACGTCTAAGGCCGCGAAGAAGTAGATCTCGCACAGCCTGCACCTTGGATGCCGCGGGCCGTGGGCTGGGGTGCCGGCGCCCGAGAGCCGGACGCGAATCGGAGCCCCGCCGCCTGCACGGCTGCTCAGCGGCTCTTGGGACCGGCCCCACCGTAAAGGAGCAGGGCGGCGCCGAGCACGATCACGCCCACGCTCGCCCAGACGGGAACGGCGACGTGCTCCCGCTTCTCGACGCTCACGGAGACGGGACCGAGCGAGACCTTCTCCTCGTCGGTGGTCACCGTGAACCCGCGGTGGATCAGGCCCGCGACGCCCAGGGCGATCAAGAGGATGGCGACGAGACGCATGGGCGAGCTCCAGAGGGTGGACGGCGGCAAGGGAGGTGAATGGGGCGCAGGGTCAGGAAGGGCGCTTGCGGCCTCGGATCGCGACCCACGCTGCGCCCAGCAACAGCAAGGGGGCGGCCGCGACAATCAGGGGCGTCATGAGATAGGCGAGACCACCGCGGCGACGCACCGCACCGAGGGAGGAGCCGACGACCACGGCCAGCGCCACACCCAAGGGGACTCCGGCCATCAGCCCCAGCAGCAGCAGCGGCACGTCAGGCAGCGCCTGCCAAGCCAGGGCCAACAGCAGTCCGACGACTCCGCCGACGGCGAGTCCCACGCCCGCGCCCAGGAGCCAGAGCAGGCGCGTGCGCGCGTGGCGCATCGCCAGCGGGGGGCCACCGTCGGCGGCGGGCATCACGCCGGTCACGACACGCTTGAGGAGATTGAGGATCGATGAGGAACCTCGGCGGCGGGGCGCTTGGGTCACGAGGCCTGCTTGGCCAGCGCGAGCGGTTCGCCCGTCTCCTCGGACGGGGCGAGCTCGAGCCGCTGCTGGCTCTCGTTCAAGAACGAGCGGATGCGCTGGGTGGCGTGCGTCATGTCTCGCACGGTCTGGTCCGCCGCCTCGCTCATGGCGCGCTGGGCCTCGTCCGTGGCACCCGGAAGCTGCCAGGCCAGGCCGAGGAGCTGTCCTGCAGGAACGCAGCCGCGCAGGCGCTTGGCCAGGTAGCGCATGCGACCGTCGGCCAACGGGGGCAGTCCCACGAGCACGACCAGCGGGGGGTGCAGCCGCGCCACGAGGGCGGCGATCTCGCCGCCCAGGGCCGAGATCGTGGCCACCTCGGAGACGACGCCCAGCGTGCTTAGACGCGACGCGAGGATGTCGGCGGCGGCCGCATCGGCGGCGTCGGTCACCGGCACGATCAGCGTGGGAGGCAGGTCGCGGGGGGGCGCGGGGGGCGAGGCGACGCCATTGCCTTCGACGGGCGCGGCGTCCTTGCTTGCGGCCTCGGCGGGGGGCGGGGCGTCGAGCGCGTCCACGATGTCGCGGACGCTCGAGCACAGCTGCTGGAACACCTCCTGCTCGAGCGAGCCCCGGCGTCGATCCTCGGACGCCAGCGCCAAGGCGGGCAGCACGACCGTGTCGAGCGCCGGATCGAGCCCGTCCTGCTTGACCGCTTCCTCGAGCTGCCGGCCGGCGCGCACGGGGTCGAACATCAGCATGCTCTGGTAGAAGCGCTGCGCCGGCGAGAGCGCGGAAGCTGCGCCCAGCAGCACGTCCAGGAAGCCCATGCCGGGCACGTGGCGACCCGCTACGGCCAGGCAGACGGTCAGGGGCATGGCCAGCAGCAGGCCGTTGACACCCCAGAGCCAGGTCCAGAACAGCGTGGAGAGCACCACGGCGAAGGGCGCGATGCCGGTGCGGCGCCCGAAGATGAGCGGCTCTGCCACGTTGCTCACCAGGAGGTCGGTGATCCCGAAGACGCCCAGGATCGCGCCCAGGCGCCACCAGTCGTTGTAGACGGCGAACACCGTGGCCAGGGGGAACAGCGCCGCGATCCACACGCCCACGATCGGCACGAAGCGCAGCAGTCCCGCGAGAAGGCCCCAGAGCACCGCGTTGGGCACGCCGATGGCCAGCAGGCAAAGGGTCGTGGGCACGGCGAACATGGCATTGACCAGCAGGGACGCCGCCAGGAAGCGCGCGACTCGCCCGCTGGCCTCGTCCAGGGCTTGCGTGGTGACGGCCAGCTCGCCGCGGCTGACGAGCCGCACGAAACGCTCGCGGATCTCCGAGCGGCTGGCGATCAGGAGCGTGGTGACGAGCAGGACGATGAGCGTGCCCGCCAGCAAGGGGGCCAGCGGGCCGAGGATCGCGGACAGCGCATCCCAAGCGCCGCGCTTGGGCTCCTCGATGCGCACGACGATCGGGGCCTGCCGCGGCGCCGCCCCCGGGGCCGCTACCTCGGGAACCCCTTCGGTCGCGGCGCGCAGCGGCTCCGTGAGGGAGGAGGTCTCGAGCATGGCCAGCTTGCGCTGGATGTTCTCGCGGTAGGCGGGGAGCTCGCGCGAGAGCGCGATGCCTTCGTGGGCCACGACGTAGACCGGTCCGGCGACGGCGGCCATGAGCACGAGGACCGCGACGGCAGCGGCGATGCCGCGGCCCACGCGCAGACGCTCGATCCGGCTTGAGATCGGAGTCAGCAGGAACGCCAGCAGCCCGGCCAGGGCCAGGGGCGCCAAGATGCCGCGCCCCAGGTGCAGCGCGGCGATGGAGGCGATGGTCGCGAGCAGCGCGACGGCGCGGGGCCGGCTGGCCACGGGGGCTTGGATGGGGATCATGGAGTCGGAGGTCCTTCCTTGGATGCCGCGGGGGGCGCGGGGGGCGGGGGGGCGGGGGGGCGCGCTCGGGCCGGGTGCCCGCTGCGGCGCCCGGGGACGGGGTCAGCCCGGCCCCCTGGCGGTCTGCCGGCATCCAAGCCGTGCTCGGTCCACGGCGGGGGAGCTCGTCACGTCTCGTGCCTGCGCGACCCGCGTGCCACCCGCCTTTCGTCCGCCCCCCTCCGGAGCCACCCCCATGACCGTTCGCCCGTCCTCCAAGTCGCGTGCGGCCAAGCCGACGATCGACGCCGTCAACGACGCCATCTCGGCGCTCTCCGACCTCGTGCGCTCGCTGCGTACGTCCGCGAAGGCCACCACAGCCAGCGCCAAGCGCAGTGCGCGCAAGGTCACGGGCAAGGGCAAGAAGGCTGCCAAGGGTGCTGGCGCGCAGGTGCGCACGGTCGGCCAGCGGATCAAGAAGGGCCTCGAGCGCGCCTGGGACGTGATCAGCGATGCGGGCACCGAGGCCAAGGCCGAGGCGAAGACCGTCGGTCGCAAGGTCAAGCGCGCCGTCTCTTCCTAGCTGCTGCCCAGACCCCTGCCCCGCGCCTCGGCGTCGGGCGATCTGACGTGGGCCCGAGCGCACGCCGACCGCTGCCGGTAGCGGCATCGGTGTGGGGTGGCCCGCTCGGGACGCCAGCCCTCATGACAAACGCCCGCGCGACGGAGCCCCCTGGACGCTGGGCCCTGCGGGAGGGCGTACGACAGGGGCTTGTGCTCAGCGGGCTGGCGTTTCTGGCCCACCTGGGCTGGGAGTACGTGCAGTGCCCGCTGCTCTTCGAGCATCTCTCCTATGACGGCACCTGGCGCGGGATGATCCGGGCCACGCTGGGCGACATCGTCCTCACCTGGGCTGTCTATGGCGCTGTCGCGCTCGTCTCCCAGCGCTGGCGCTGGTCCCGACGACCGTGGCGAGCCCGACAATTGCTGACCCTGGGGCTGACCGCCGTCGCCCTTGCCGTGGCCATCGAGCTGCGCGGACTGCATACAGGGCGCTGGCGCTACGTCGAGGGCGCGACCGTCCTGCCTTGGGTCGGGGTCGCCCTCGCCCCGATCCTCCAGCTGCTCGTGCTGACACCCCTCCTCGTCGCGGCCGCGGAGTGCCTGACCAGCCGCGCGGGTGCGGCACGCTCGAGGCGTGCCCCGCGCTCCGGTCTCTAGGCGCGTTCAGGCGCTGGTGCGCGCGAAGTCGATGAAGCCGCGCTCGACGTCTGTCGCCACGAGCCTCACCCGCACCCGGTCCGCGACCTCCAGGCCGCGGAAACCCTGGACGACGCGGCCCTCGACCGGGGGCTGGAACACGCGCACCCACGTGCCCTTCTCGGATTGGCCCGTCACCACGCCGTCGAACTGCTCTCCCACCCGGTGCTCGAGCAGCAGGGCGGCTGCCGACTTCCTCACGCGGCGCTCCACCTTGTTCGCGGCGTCTTCCTGGGCCGTGCAGTGGACCGCCAGGGCCTGCAGGTCGTCGGGAGCGTAGGGCGCGGGTCGTCCGGCGAGGACCGACTTGAGCAGGCGCTGCGTGATCAGGTCGGGGAAGCGGCGGTTGGGGGCGGTCGAGTGGGTGTAGTCGCGCACGGCGAGGCCGAAGTGCCCGACCGGGCGCTGCCCCGGCTGCTCGACCACGTACTCTCCGGCCCCCATGAGCTTGACGACGAGCAGCGACAGGTCGGGGAAGCGCAGCGGATCTGCCTGCCGGCGCTCGACGAGGAAGGCCTGGAGCGCCCGTGCGTCGGGTTCCTCGGGCAACCGGGCTCCGTGCTCGGCGGCGAGCGCCACGATGCGCCGCCAGCGCTCAGGCGAGCGCACGACGCGGCGCAGGGCCGGGATCCCTGCCTGGTCGAGAAATCGGGCCGTGGCGCCGTTGGCGGCGACCATGAAGTCCTCGATCAGCTGCTTGGCGCGATTGGGCCGGTCGGCGCGCAGCTCGGCCAGCGTCTCGCCGGCGAAGATCGGCCGCGGCTCGATCGTCTCGAGATCGAGCGCCCCATGCTCCTGGCGTTGGCGCCGCAGCGCCTGCGCGACCCGGTCCTGGGTCCGGACCTGGTCGTCCACGCCCGGCGCGGCGGCCATGGCCTGCGGCATGGGGCCGGTTCCCTCGAGCCAGGCGGCGACCCCGTCGTAGGCCAGCTTCGCCTTGTTTCGAACGCGTGCGCGGTAGACCTGCGAGCCCAGGACCATCCCCTGGGAGTCCACCCGCAGCTCGACCACCACCGCAAGGCGCTCGGCCCCCGGGTTGAGCGAGGTGAGGTCGGTGGAGAGCCGCGGAGGGAGCATCGGGAAGAGCTCCGCGCCCGTGTAGACCGACGTCGTGTTGTGGCGGGCGTGCTGGTCGATCGGCGTCCCCTGGCCGACCAGCGCATCCACGTCCGCCACAGCGACCAAGGTCGTGACGGCGCCCCCCCGCCCCTCTTCGACGGCGGTGAGCTGATCAAGATCCAGCGAGTCGTCGTTGTCGATCGAGGCCCAGGCCAGGCCCGTCAGGTCGCGAACGTCTGCTCCCGGCTCGCGGGCCGGCCCATCGATCGATTTCACCTGCTCCTGCACCGCAGGCCCGAACTCGGCCCACAGTCCTCGTTCCTGCATCGCCTGACGGGCGATTGCGCGGAGGTCAGCTCGCTGGTGTCCGGGACGCAGAGTCATGCAACTGCTCCCCTACGAGCACGACCCGCTGGCGTCGGGACGCGGACTGGCAAGGAGGGACAGCGCATCGGGGGGAGCCGTGGAGCGAGCCCCAGCCAGACTGGGGGTCATGGCGCGTCGTCTAGATCCGTCCCAGGAGGACGAGGATGACCACGATGACGAGGATCAGGCCGAGCCCGCCGCTCGGGCCGTAGCCCCAGTTGCGGCTGTGGCCCCAACGAGGCAGAGCCCCCAGGAGCAGGAGGATGAGCAGGACGAGCAGGACGGTCGACAGCATGGGGGGCTCCCTTGTGATTCGTCGAGATCGACCCTGCGAGCCGGAGGCCGGCGCCCAGGGGACGCGTCGTCACGACGACAGCCCTTGGATGCCGCGGGCGGGGGCAGGGCCGGAGGTCGCGTACGCCCCCCCCTCGACGAGCGCCGCCCGGACCCTCTACTCCTCCGCGCCCTTGCGCCGTCCGCGGGGCTTCGGCGTGTCGGCTTGCTCTCGCGCAGCGCGCAGCATCGCCTCCACGAAGCGGGCGACCAGGAGGTCCCAGGGCGGTGGGGGGGGCGGACCCGCTCGAAAGGCCGCCCGTACGGCGGCGCGCTGCCCGCTCAGCCGCCTCACGGCCGACCTTCATGGCCGGCCCACCCGCACCCGGGGCGCACCCGCCGACGGCCTGCGCCCGACGCGGGTGCGTGCATGGTCGTCACACCGCCAGGATCGGAGCCGGTGCCCGGGTCAAGGGCTTCACCGGCCAGTGTCGCAGGGGCACCAGCGGAGCCTTGGGGCTGAGGGCGAAGTGCAACGCGTGGCGGGCGCCGCGCAGCCTCAACTTCACGGTCGAGACGCCGATGCTGAGCAGCTCGGCGATCGCCTTGAGGCCGAGCGACTGCACGTCGCGCAACAGGAGCACGGCGCTCTGGGCCTCGGGGAGCCCCGCCACCGCCGCGCGCACCTGGTCGGCCAGCTCCTCGCTCTCGAGGGTCAGGTCCGCAGACGGCGGCGGGCTACGCCGGGGGAGGGCTGCACAGCTCTCCAGCGTCGAGTCCGCGAGCGCCATCTCGGGCTTGCGGCGACGGCGTCGCAGGCTCATCAGCGAGCAGTTGACCACGATCCGATGCAGCCAGGTCTCGAGGCTGCTGGCGCGCTCGAAGCCGCCGATGGATCGTACGACGTTGACGAAGGCATCCTGCAGCGCATCCTCGGCATCGGCGGCGCGGCGGAGGTAGCGGGTGGCGACGGCCAGCAGGCGCGGGCCGTGCTCGCGCACGAGCTCCTCGAAGGCCAGCGCTTCGTGCGCGATCAGACGATCCACGAGGTCGGGAACGGAGCCGGACTGAGGAGCAGATCCGGCAAATTTGTCTTGGAAATGAGAAACGAGAGTCGGAACGGTATGAGTCATGTGCAGGCAGGCTACTCGGACTCACCACCCAATGCGCGCAGAAACCAGAAAAGCGCCAGAAAGAGAGCGATGTTCGCCGATTGGGGACAAACCGTCACGAAATGCCATGCCGAAATGTATTCTTTTCGAGAACGCAATTGTGCCGGACTCGTCGCAGCCGAACCCCACGCCGGAGGCCAATGCACGCCTTGGCCCGCGTCGGCTCACCTCCGGGACGCGCGAGCGGGCCGCTGGCCGCGCTCGGCCACGACTAGACGGCGCGAGGCGGCGAAGACGGCGCGCAGCACGCGGCTGAGCTCGGCGCGCGGGAAGCCGGAGGGAGCGCCGGCGAGGAGCGACGAGAGCATGCGGCGCTCGCGCGCGGGATCGGCCGCGCCCAGACCGTGACGTGCCTTGGCGCGACCGATGGCCAGCGCGAGGTGCGCGCGGGCCTGCAGCAGCGCGACCAGACGCGCGTTCAGGCGGTCCATGCGCGCGCGCAAGCGCAGGACGGAGGGCGGCAGGGCGCGGGTCGTGGGCATGCGCAGGGGATGGTACCGTCCGGAGCCATGTCGGCTGCGTCGCCCCTGCCCGAGACCCGCGTCGCGTCCGAGCTCGCGGCGAGGGCTGCGGGGCGGCCGGGCGCGCGGCTGCCGGAGGTGCTGGCGCCGGCGGGCGAGGAGACGGCCCTCGCGGCTGCCCTTGCCGCGGGGGCCGACGCGGTCTACTTCGGCTTGGCCGAGGGCTTCAACGCGCGTGCGCGCGCCGGGAACTTCTCGCTCGAAACCCTGCCCGCCACCGTGGCCCGGATCCACCGCGCCGGGGCGCGGGCCTACCTGGCGCTCAACACGCTGATCTTCGAGGGCGAGCTGGGCTTCGTGGAGCGCGTCGTGCGCCGCGCCGCCGAGTGCGGCGTGGACGCGCTCATCGTCCAGGATCCGGCCGTCGCCGTCATCGCACGCGCGTTGTGCCCGGCCCTCGAGGTGCACGCCAGCACCCAGATGACCATCTCGAGCGCCGAGGGCGCGCGCTTCGCGGGGAGCCTGGGCGCGACGCGGGTGGTGGTGCCGCGCGAGCTGTCGGTGGCCGAGATCCGGCGCTTCGCCGCCGGCACCGACCTCGAGCTCGAGGTCTTCATCCACGGCGCGCTGTGCGTGGCCTGGTCGGGGCAGTGCCTGAGCTCCTCCACCTGGAGCGGACGCTCGGCCAACCGCGGCGAGTGCGCGCAGTCCTGCCGGCTGCCCTACGAGCTGGTGGTGGACGGCGCGACGCAGGATCTGGGCGAGGTGGCCTACCTGCTCTCGCCCAAGGACCTTGCGGGCCTGCGCGCCGTCGAAGAACTCGCCGACATCGGCGTCCACGGCCTCAAGATCGAGGGTCGGCAGAAGAGCGCCACCTACGTGTACACGGCCACCGGCACCTACCGGCGCTTCGTGGACGTGGTGGCGCGCGGCGCCGGAGCAGAGGGCGAGGCGCAGGCGCGGGCCGACCTCCTGCGTGCGAGCCTGGCCTACACACGCGGCTTCTCCGACGGCTTCCTGGGCGGCTCCGACCACCAGACGCTGGTGGAGGGGCGCTTCCCCAAGCACCGCGGCGTGCTGCTCGGGCGCGTGACGCGTGTGTTGCCAGGCGCGGTTGTCGTGGAGCCTGCGGCCGACGGCAGGCCCTGGACCGGCGCGCTCGCCTCGGAGGAGCCGCGCACGGGACCGACGGGCGAGCCCGCGGCGGCGCTGCATGGCTTCGGGGGCGCTGGGGGCGCGAGCGAGGGCCCGCAGGCCGCTCCCCTCGCGCCGCGCGCCGGCATGGGGGTGGTCTTCGACGCAGGCGCGCCCGAGGACAAGAGCGAGCCCGGCGGCCCCATCTTCCGCGTCGAGGCCCTCGGCCGCGGCGCATGGCGGCTCTCCTTCGGCCAACCGGGGCCCGACCTCATGCGCGTGGCCCTCGGGCAGCGCGTGTGGGTGACGAGCGATCCCACGCTCACGCGCGAGACCGAGAAGGCGGTCGGCGCGGGCGAGCCCGAGGGCCGCGTCGCGGTGCGCCTCACCGTCACGGGCCGCGCCGGCGAGCCGCTCGCGGCCACGCTCGTCACCACCCGCGAGAGCGAGCCGCTCGCGCGGCGCGCGCAGGGGCGCAGCGTCAGCCCGCTGGCACCCGCCACCGGAGGCGGGCTGAACGAAGCGCTCCTGCGCGAGAAGCTGGGGGCGCTGGGGGGCACGCCCTTCCGCCTCGAGGCGCTCGACGCCAGCGCTCTCGCCCCGGGCCTGCACCTGCCCGTCTCGGAGTTGAAGGCCTTGCGCCGCACGCTGGTGGAGGCGCTGGGCGCCTTGATCGAGCGCGGCCCCGCGCGCGAGGTGAGCGGCGCCGACGTGCTCGCGTCGTTGCGCTCCGCCGCGCGCGCCACGCTGGCCGCCGCCCCCCCGGCCCCCCTGGCCTCGGACGAGGCGCTGCTGCTGCCGCTGTGCCGCGAGGCCGAGCAGCTGGAGGCCGTGATCGAGGCCGGCCTCGCGGAGGTAGAGCTCGACTGGATGGAGCTGGTGGGGCTCCAGAAGGCCGTGGCGCGCGCACGGGAGGCGGGGCTCAGGGTCACGCTGGCCACAGTCCGCGTGCAGAAGCCGGGCGAGGAGGGCTACGACAGCCGGCTGGCGGCGCTCGCCCCCGACGCGGTCCTGGTGCGCCACTGGGGCGCGTTGGTCCACTTCTCCGAGGCGGGCCGGGCCGGTGGGAAGCGGCCCATCTTGCACGGCGACTTCTCGCTCAACGTCACCAACTCGCTCACGGCGGCTGAGCTGTTCGCGCGCGGGCTCGACACGCTCACCGCCGCGCACGACCTGGACGGCGAGCAGCTCACGGCGCTGCTCACGGCCTCGGATCCCGGGCGCTTCACGGTCGTGCTCCACCACCGCATGCCCACCTTCCACACCGAGCACTGCGTCTACTCGCATCTGCTCTCGCAGGGGCGCGACTTCCGCACCTGCGGCCGACCCTGCGAGAGCCACCGCGTCTCGCTCAAGGACCAGCGCGGCCGGGAGCATCCCGTGATCGTGGACGTGGGCTGCCGCAACACGGTGTTCCACGAGTCCGCCCAGAGCACGGCCGAGCTGGCGCCCCATCTGCTGCGGCTGGGGGTGAGGCGTTTCCGGGTGGAGTTCGTGCGCGAGACGAGGGCTGAAGTGCTCGCGGCCCTGACGGCCTACCGAGCCTTGCTCGGCGGGCGCCTCGCGCCCGTGGAGGCAGCACGCCAGGCAGGGGCGGTCGCGCAGGTGGGCGTCTCGCCGCGGGGCATGGCCACGCTGGCCTGAGGCGCGCGTCTGGGGGGTCCCTTCGGCGGCGCGCGGAGGCCGATCCGCACAGATCGGGCCGCTACCGGCTGGAAACAGGCCCGTAGAGCCCTGGTGACGGAGGTTCCACTCACCTGGTTACTTGGTTTCTTGGTCTGCGGGTCGCGGGTCACACGTGGTTGGAAACCGCGCGATCGAAATCACCTGGCGTCCTCGCGCCGAGTGGCCCTGTCTTCGATTCGCGGCGCGCCGCAGGGCTTTCGTCCCCGTCTCGGTGCGCCTCGGCCCCGCGCTTGCCATGAAGGAACGCGTGGCCGGCCCCCGTGGGCCGCGCCCCCTGGGAGGTTGTCACATGCGCGCTTCACACCACGTCTCGCTCCTCGCCCTGCTGCTCGTCGTCGCGGCCCTGCCCCTGGGCGGGTGCGGCGGGGGAGGCACGACCCCGGATGTCGCGCCGCTGGGCGCACCGACCGCGGCCCCGTCCATCCTCGCTCTCCAAGGGACTGACACCACCCTGCGCGTAGTCTGGAACGCCGTCGCCGGCGCCGAGGCCTACGCGCTCTACCTGGCGACGGAGCCCGGCATCGCCCCGGCTACCTACCGGCAGCTGGCCGGAGGTCAGCAGCTCACGGGCCTGCTCGGCACCGAGACCACCGTGGGCTCGCTCAGCCAGGGCACCGCCTACTGGGTCTGCCTCGCCGCTCGCAACAGCCAGGGCGAGGGTCCGGCGGGGCCTGCCGTCTCCACCACCCTGCGCTCCAAGGCTGTCGGTGCGCTCACGGTGCGCCCGGGGAACGCGCGGGCCGTGGTGCAGTGGGTCGGGCCGCTAGGGGCGAGCGCCTTCGACGCCTACGTCGCAGAGGATCCGTCCGTCTCGATCGACACCTGGGCGGCCCTACCGGGCGGTCGCCGGCTGCGCAGCGTCTCCCCGCCCCTCGAGATCACCGGGCTCACCAACGAGGTGCCAATCTTCGTCACCATCGTGGCGACCAACGCATCGGGTGCGAGCCCCGGGTCGCCGGTGGGTACGTGTCGGCCGACGGCGCGTGGCGCCTTCCTCCTGGACACGTCGCCGCAGGTGGGCGCCGGCCCGCAGGGGGTCGTGACGGCCGACCTCGATCTCGACGGCATCCTCGACCTCGCGGTCGCCGACTTCGATGCGGCCACCGTCTCCGTCCTTCTCGGCCTTGGCGACGGCTCGTTCACGCCCCTGGGCACCTACCCGGTGGGCCTGGGCCCCGTAGCCGTGGTCGCGGCCGACCTCGACGGGAGCGGCTTCCTCGATCTCGCGTGCGCCGACTCGCTGGATGGCACGGTCTCGGTACTGCTCAGCGACGGCCTGGGCGGCTTCCTGCCGGCCCAGCCCTACGCGGCGGGTGCCGCACCCGCGTTCCTGGTCGCGGTCGAGCTCGTCTCCTTCAGCGGAGTGCTCGATCTCGCGGTCGCCAACCTGGGTGACGACACGGTGAGCGTCCTGCCGGGCCTAGGCGACGGCACGTTCGGGCCCAGCACCGCGTACGCGACGGGCGCGGGCCCGGTCCACCTGCTGGCGGGGGACTTCGATCAGGACGGCGACACCGACATCGTCTCCGCCGACCAGGGTGCGGGGACCGTCTCGTTCCTCGCCTCCGACGGCGGCGGGGGGCTGGCGCCACCCGTGGCCTCCCCCGCGGGCCAGGCGCCGGCTTCGCTCGCGCTCGCGGAAGTCAGCGGCGACGCCTACCCCGATCTGCTGGTCACCGACCAGGCGGGGGGGAACCTGATCTCGCTCACGGGCGTGGGCGACGGGACCTTCGCCCTGCTCACGGCGGTGGTCGCCTGTCCCAGCCCGCTCGAGACCATCTCGGCCGACCTCGACGGTGACGGCACCCTCGATCTGGCCATGCTCCATTCCGGCCTGGGCAGCATCCGCGTCTTCCTGGGCGACGGCAGCGGCGGCTTCACCGAGCTGGCCGACTTCTCCACCGGGGCCACGATCTCGGCCATCGTCGTCGGCGACTTCAACTCCGACGGCGTGCTCGACCTGGCGGTCTCCGAGCCGAGCACGGGCAGCATGCTCATCCTGCTGGGGGTGAGTCCCTAGGCGCGGGCTCGGGGCTGGCGCCCAGGCTGGACTCGGGCGCGCCGGACGGGGAAGATCCGGGACGACCCCTACGGAGCTTCCCATGACCCAAGCGATCCAAGTTGGACAGACGGTGTCCGACTTCGCGCTCGACACCTACGACCCGGTGGCGAGCGACTTTGCGAAGTTCGATCTTGCCAAGCAGAAGCAGGCCGGCCGCTGGACGGTGCTGTTCTTCTACCCCGCCGACTTCACCTTCGTGTGAGCGACGGAGTTCGCTGCTCTGGCAGAGCAGCACGAGCGCTTCCACAAGCTCGGCGCAGATCTCGTCACCGTCAGTCGCGACACGAAGTTCGTCCACAAGGCGTGGAGGGACCACGAGAAGGAGCTGGCCGGCGTCAAGTACCAGATGGCAAGCGACGTCAAGGGTGACGTGGCGCGCCAGTTCGGGGTGCTCGACGAGGGCTCTGGTCTGACGTTGCGCGGCGCCTTCCTGATCAACCCCGAGGGGCGTGTCACGAACAGCGAGGTCAACTTCTACAACCTCGGGCGCAACATCGACGAGCTGATGCGCAAGTTCAAAGCCAACCTCTACCTCACGAAGAGGAAGGACGAGGGCTGCCCCTCGAAGTGGAAGGACGAGGGCGACCCGACCCTCAAGCCCAACGCCCAGATGGTGGGCAAGGTGCACGAGGCGCTCCACGGCACGGGCAAGGCCGAGAGCAAGAAGAAGTAGGCCGCGTCGCACGGC
>JANOFW010000174.1:0-10179 GCA_031413835.1 Planctomycetia bacterium | reverse complement strand
TCGCCGGGCTCGACGAGCCGCGAGATCTCCGGGCCGTCCTCGCCACCACGCAGGGCCTCGAGGTCGAGGTCCCCCCAGACGCGCACGCTGGCCTGCACCGGAGCCAGCCCGAGGGCCAGCGCATCGTTGGCCGGGTCGTCGTCGGGGGTGCCCGGCAGGGCCTCGACGCGCGCCAAGTAGCCGGCCGCGCCTGCGGGAGGCTCGGGATCCAGCAGGGTGAGGGTCTGGCGGGTGCCAGGTTCCAGCACGACGTCCTGCGCCGCGGTGAGCAGCCCCGCGCGAGCCAGCGAGAGGCGGGCGCGGCCCGCCGTGGAGGACGCGAAGGTGAGCGTGGCGCGGGCCGGGCCGCCCAGACCCAGGCGCTCGAGCCGCGCGGCAAGTAAGCCGACGTCCGCCGCCGGGTTCGCAGGCGGACGCGTGAACACGCGCCCCCCTGCAGCCAGGACGGCGCGCGCCCCAGCCGAGCCGTCGTCCGTCGCGCGACCGTCGCTCACGAGCAGCACGTCTCGTCCCCGGCGGCTCGCGGCCGCTTCCGCCAGGGCGGCGCCCAGCATGGTCGCCTCGCGCGCCAGCCCGCCGGGGGCGGCGCCCAGCGGCACCCAACGCTGCCCGTCGGCCACGGCCAGCCACTCCGCCGTGGCCGGCGCGGCGGCGGCTCCCGAGCGGCCGAGACTGGCGGAGATGTCGAACACCAGAACGTGGCCCAGGGGTGCTCCCGCTCCGGGCAGGCGCGGCCCCCACGCGGCCGTGAGCGCCGCCGCGGCGATCCCCAGACGGAGCAGCGACGTGGTGCGGTCCATGCTGGCCGGGGTCGCCGCCTCCCGCCCCGGACCGGGTCTCCGCCCCGTCTCTCGCGGGGGGGCTGGCCTCACCGGGCCGACTAGTGTACGTTTCCTAGCCGCCATCCCACGTGGAACGCACGCGGGGGGTCGAGAGGTTCGCTGGAGGACCCATGAACAAGGCCGAAGTAATCGATGCCATGACCCGTCACCTGGGCTCGAGCCGTGCCGACGCCGAGCGCGCGCTGGACGCGTTCGTGGAGTCCGTGGTCGAGGGGCTCAAGAAGGCGCAGGACGTGGCCATCTTGGGCTTCGGCTCGTTCAGGCTCTCGCACCGCAAGGCGCGCATGGGCACCAACCCCCAGACCAAGGCGCGCATCGAGATCCCGGCCTCGATCGGCGTCGGCTTCCGCGCCGGCAAGGCGCTCAAGGAGCGCCTCTCGTAGGGATCCCAGGGCCTCGCCCAAGGGGGGCGGGGCTCGTGGACCCTCGCCGCGGCGGGCCTCCCGGACCGGGACGCCCGCTCAGGGCCGCTGCTCCGGTTCCTGGGCGTCGGACAGCACCCGGGTGATGGGACCGCCGCAGAGCACGGCCTCCCCCCGGTAGGCCACCAGGGCCTGGCCCGGCGCGGCGGCGAAGAGCGGCTGGGCGAAATGTACCCGCGCGCCTCCGGCCCCCAAGACCTCGAGGGTGGCCGGCGTGGGCACCTGCGCATGCCGCACCTGCACGCACACCTCGTAGGTGCTGCCCGCGGGGGGCTCGGGCTCCTCCACCCAGTTGAGCCCGCTGACCTCGACGCCCAGATCGAGCAGCTGCTCGCGCTCCCCCAGCCGCACGACGCCCGCGTCGGGCTCCACGCTCGTCACGTAGCGCGGGCGCCCCAGGGCCGGCAGCCCACGACGCTGCCCGCGGGTGAAGCCCGCCGCCCCCTCGTGTCGGCCGACCTCGACCCCGCTCGCGTCCACGAACGACCCCGGCTTGCCGCGGCCCTGGGAGGTGCGCGCGAGGTAGCCGCGCAGGTCGCCGTCGGGCACGAAACACAGCTCCTGGCTGTCGGGCTTGCCGGCCACGGGCAGTCCGCGTCGCGCCGCCTCGCGTCGCACCTCGTCCTTGGTGAGCGCCGCCAGCGGGAAGCAGGCGCGCGCCAGCTGCTCCTGCGCCAACGCATGCAGCACGTAGGTCTGGTCCTTGCGCAGATCGGCGGCCCGCAGCAGGCGCAGGCGCCCGTGCGGCCCGCGCTCCACGCGGGCGTAGTGTCCCGTGGCCACGGCCTGGGCTCCCAGGCCCCGCGCCAGCTCGTCGAGCCGGCCCAGCTTCACGCCCCGGTTGCAGGCCACGCAGGGGTTGGGCGTGAGGCCGCGAGCATAGGCGGCGGCGAAGGGGTCGAGCACCTCACGCGCGAAGGCCGCGCGTACGTCCACCACGTAGAAGGGGATCTTGAGCAGCGCGGCCACGGCCCGGGCGTCGCGTGCGTCGTCGGCGCCGCAGCACGAACGCGCTCCACCGGCCGCCTGGCCCTCGGCCTCCACGCCGGTCTTGAGGTGCGCCGCCAGCACCTCGTGGCCCGCCTCCACCAGCAGCGCCGCCGCCAGGGCGCTGTCCACTCCGCCGGAGAGCGCCACCAGCATGCGCACGCGGGACTCTCCGGGGGACCGAGGACGACGGGGGGCGTCAGGCCCCGTTTCTGGGGCCGAGACAGGGGTCTTGCCCTATCCTACGGGGCCCGCCACGCCGCACGCAGGAGCCTTCCTTGCCCGCCCTCCTCCCCGCCTGCTCGCTCCTCGGCACCTGGCGGCCCACGGCCGCGCTGCCCGTGCTGGCCGAGGGCAGCAGCCTGGCCGGCCTCGTGCCGTTCGTGCTCGTGTTCGTGATCTTCTACATGCTCGTGTTCCGGCCCTCCTCGAAGGAGCGCAAGAAGCGCGAGGAGCAGGTCAAGAACATCAAGAAGCACGACCGCGTGGTCACCAACGCCGGCATCCACGGCGTGGTGGTGGGTCTCGAGCCCGATGCCGTGACGCTGCGCGTTGACGAGAAGAACAACGTGCGCATCCGCTTCTCGCGCGCCGCCATCTGGCAGGTCAACCCCGAGGGGGCCGCCCTGGCGAGCGCCGCCGAGACCGAGAGCGAGCCCCAGGAGACGGCCTCCAGGTGAGCCGCCGCCAAGCCCCGCGCGCTGCGTGCCCTGCCCCCGCCCCGCGGGCCGTCGGCGCCCTCGTGCTGGCGGTGGCGGCGCTGGTGGTGCTGCCGCTCTTCCTGGCACTCCTCGCTCCGCCCACGCTCGCCTCGGGCGAGGGCGCGAGCCTCTCGGCCGCCTCGCGCGACCTGAGCACCGCCGCCCTCGACCGCCTCGAACGCCTGCTCAGCGGCGAGCTGACGGTGCGGCTGGCCGGCCTCGACGCGGTCCACGCGTGGGCCCAGGGGCCGTCGTCGGCCGCGCGCGCCATCCACGCCAGCGCACCGCTCCTGGCGCAGCGTGCGCAGCCCTCCGAGACCGCGCGCACCCTCTGAGAACGCGGGCCGGCGCCACCTCGAGCGCGCCCGGCCCTGTCAACTCCAGAGTGCCAACCCGGACCGTCTCGCCCGCTCCCCGTCCCGCCTCTCGAAAGGTCGTTCCCATGCAGCACATCGATGTTCGCGGTCGCTTCCTCCTGATCCTGGGCGTCACCCTGCTGGCGCTGGGCTTCTACCACACTCGCGGCCTCAAGCTGGCGCAGGACCTGCGCGGCGGCACGAGCCTGAGGTTCTCTATGGACATCGCCAAGGCGCGCGCCGAAGGGCGCATCCTGACCGCGCAGGACGACGCTGAAGTGGTGGGAGAGACGCTCGGGATCATCAGCCAACGCATCGACATCGCGGGCCTCCTTGAGATCGAGCTCGTCGATCTCAAGGAGAATCGCTTCGAGATCAATCTGCCCACGGGCTCCGACGGCGACATCGAGAGCATCGTGAACGTGGTCACGACGCTGGGCGACCTGCAGTTCCGCGTCGAGGTGCTGCCCGACGAACGCTACGACGAGCGCCGCTCGGAGGACGGCGGCTACCAGCGCCAACGCTCGAAGGTCTGGACCCGCAGCTCGGCGGAGTTCGAGCCCTTCAAGGAGGCAGAGGTGAAGCTGTGGCAGGCCGCCCAGGCCGGCGGCACGCCCTACCTCCCCTCGCAGCCCCCGTACCGGGTCGTGCCCAAGCGCGGCATCCCGACCACCCAGGGCGCCGTGGCCTTCGCGGTGATCGAGGATCCCGCTACGCCCGCCGAGCGCTTCGATGGCTCGATCCTCGAGAACCCGGACGTCTCCAAGGGCGACTCCGGCCAACCCGTCACGGTCTTCGACGTGAAGAACAAGTATCGCGGCGGCTTCGAGTCCTGGACCTCGCGCAACGTGCGCCTGCCGATGGCGATCATCTTGAACGGCGAGTACACGATGGCGCCGTACATCAACCAGCCGCTCTCCGACCGGGTGGAGGTCACCCTCGGCTACCGCAGCTACGAGGCCGCCCAGAAGGAGGCCCAGGAGCTCAAGACCACGCTCCAGACCGGCTCGCTCAAGCTGCGCCCCGTGCTCGAGTCGCGCACCAAGGTGGGCGCGCGTCTGGCGGGCGAGTCGCGCGACCGCGGCGTGCTGGCCACGATCGTCTCGCTGGTGCTCGTGCTGATCTTCATGCTCGTCTACTACCGCTGGATGGGCATGGTCGCGAACTTCGCCCTGATCCTGAACCTGGTGCTGCTCGTCGGCGCCCTGGCCTTCTGTGACGCGGCGCTCTCGCTCCCCGGCATCGCGGGCATCGTGCTCACCCTGGGCGTGGCCGTGGACGCCAACATCCTGATCAACGAGCGCATCCGCGAGGAACGCGCGCTGGGGCGCAACCTGCACCGTGCCCTGGCCGAGGGCTACAGCCGCGCGCTGACGACCATCGTCGACGCCAACATGACCAGCATCATCACCGCCGTGTTCCTCTACGCCTACGGCTCGGGAGCCATCAAGGGCTTCGCCGTCGCGCTCACGCTGGGCCTGGTGATCTCGATGTTCACGGCCGTCTTCGTCACGCGCGCGGTCTTCGAGTGGCAGATCAAGCGCGGCACGCTCAAGGAGTTCCGCGTGCTGGGCAGCGGCAAGGTGCCCACGATCCGCTGGATGGCCCTGCGCAAGATCCTGGTGCCCATCTCGGTGGGCGCCGTGATCTTCGGCATCGTGGCCTTCGCCACGACGGACCGCTTCACGCTCTACGACATCGACTTCACCGGCGGCCAGAAGGTGCAGATGCGCTTCGCGGGCCCGGTGAGTGTGGACGAGGTCAAGCAGGGCCTCGAGGGCGAGACGGTCGAGGTCGAGGTGGCCAGCACCTACTTCGACGAGGCCGGTGAGCTCCAGACCCGGCGCCAGAAGGTGTCGGCCGGGCCCTACGACGGAGCCGAGGTGTTCACCGCCGGTGGCGGGGGCGACGCCGTGGAGCTCAAGATCCAGCGCGCCACCTCGCGCACCGACCTGACGGCCGAGGAGGAGGAGCAGGCCCTGCGCGGCTTCTTGACCAAGCGCTTCGGGGAGCGGCTGCTGCCCGCCTGGACCACCGGCCTGCCCAAGCCCTTCGAGCGCACGCCCCCCGTCGGCGACGGGCCCGAGGAGGGCGAGGCGCCCCCCGCGCCCCCCCCGGCTCCCGCACCGGCTCCGGCCCCCGCGCCGGATGCCGGGCTCGACGCCGTCAAGGGCGGCAGCAGCCTCGACATCGCCTTCGTCGATCCGCAGGGCGCTCTGACCCCGCAGATCCTCGAGAGCGTCCTCACCAAGGACTTCCCGCACTACGTGCACCAGGGCAAGCGCCGCGCCGTGCCGGCCTCCGAGATGAGCCGCCACGTCGTGGTGCGTCCGCGGACCGGCGCCTCGACCTCCGTGCGCGCCTTCGACGCCTGGATCAAGACCACGGCCAAGGAGAGTGCCTTGGTCGTCGATCCGGATCCGGCCGACCTGGGCAAGGACCTCGAGCAGTGGCTCGCCTCCAAGGAGTTCCGCGGCGCGCTGGAGCGCGAGCTCGGGCCCGAGGGCAAGGCCAAGGCCGAGGACCTCGCGCTCAGCCTGCCCTTCCCCAGCCAGGACCAGATCAGCTCGTCGGTGGCCGAGCGGCTCAAGGGCGACGCGCAGGTGGCCCTGCTGCTCTCGTTCCTCGGGATCATCGTCTACGTGGCCCTGCGCTTCCGCTCGCGCTCGATGGGCATCGCCTCGGTGCTCTGCCTGTTCCACGACGTGGCGGTCACGGCCGGCGTGGTTGCGGTGGTCAACTCGCTGGGGCTCGTGGACGCGCGCGTCAACCTGACGATGGTGGCCGCGTTCCTGACCCTGGTGGGCCTGTCGATCAACGACACCGTGGTGATCTACGACCGCATCCGCGAGAACCGCGGTCAGCGCACGCTGATCACCTCGGAGATCATCGACCTCTCGATCAACCAGACCTTCGGACGCACCCTCAAGACGATCACGACCATCCTACTGGTGTGCTGCTCGCTGTTCTTCTTCAACTACGGACAGCGCAACGTGCTCGAGGGCTTCGCCTTCTGCCTGATCGTCGGCAGCTTCGTCGGCACCTACTCCACGATCGCCATCTCGGCCCCCCTGCTGCTCTACCTGCCCTGGCTGTGGTCGAAGATCCGCGGCCTGGCCCCGAGCAACCGGCTGGTGGCGATGTGCGCCGACCACTGGTCCCTGACCCTGCTGCTGCCCATCGCCGTGGTGCTCTGGGCCGCCTGGGCCCTGGCGTTCGGGCTCTACGCCTTCGCCGTGGGCCTGCTGCTGTTCACGCCCTGGGCTCTCTCGGGCAAGGAGCCCAGCGCCGCTGCGGCCTAGAGCGGCGCGCTGGGCTGCGGGCGCTCGGGCCACCGCGTCGTCCTACTGTAGAAAGACTACACGGCGTCCTCCGCGGCGGCCCTCCGCACCGCATCCAGCGCGCCGATGGCGTGTCGCCGGCCTCGTGGGCGGCGCTGGGGCCCGTAACTGAAACAGACGTCCACTGTTGCAGCGTCACGAATGACGAGCCCGTGGGGCCTAGGTGTCGTGAGAGTCCTGTGGAGGCGAGCCCTCGAGGATCCGGCCGCCCTCGCGGCGGATGGCGGCAAGGTGCTTGACGGGCAGGATCACCCGGTAGCGCGCCACGCCGTCGTCGTAGCGCGTCTCGAGCACCTGCCCCCGTTCGCACAGCAGCGCGCCCAGCCGCCCGTTGCCCAGGTCGGCCTCCACCAGCAGGGTGAGGTCGCGGCGCGTGGCGTGGGCCAGCACGGCGGCGTTGAGCGCGTCGAGGCCCTCGCCCGTCAGCGCGCTCACCGCCACCGATCCCGGCAGCCGCTCTTGGAGCAGCCGCAGGCCCACGCGGTGCGGCAGGCGATCCACCTGGTTCAAGACCGCCAGCCGCGGCACGGCGCCGGCCCCGATGGAGGTCAGCGTCTCCTCGACCACGGCGATGTGCTCGAGCGCGTCGGGGTCGCCCGCGTCCACCACATGCAGGAGCAGGTCGGCGAAGCGCGCCTCCTCCAGGGTCGCCAGGAAGGAACCCACGAGATGGTGCGGCAGGTCGCGGATGAAGCCCACGGTGTCGCTCAGGAACGACTTGCGGCCCTGGACGATCTCCCAGGCGCGCGTGGTGGTGTCGAGCGTGGCGAAGAGCCGGTCCTGGATGAAGACGTCGGCGCCGGTGAGCGCGCGCATCAGCGTGCTCTTCCCAGCGTTCGTGTACCCCACGAGGCAGACGTTGAAGGAGGCCCCGCGCGAGTGCGTCTGGCGCACGCGGTGCTCCTGCATGTCCTCGAGGTTGCGCTTGAGCTCGCCGATGCGCTTGCGGACCAGGCGCCGGTCGGTCTCGAGCTGCGTCTCGCCCGGGCCGCGTGAGCCGATGCCGCCCTTGCCCGAGGCCACTTCGCGGCTGAGGTGGGTCCACAGCCGCTTGAGGCGCGGCAACGCGTACTGCATCTGGGCCAGCTCCACCTGGGCGCGCGCCATGGCGCTCTTGGCACGCGAGGCGAAGATGTCCAGGATCAGCTCGGTGCGGTCCACGATGCGCGCGCCGGTGACCTTCTCGAGGTTGCGTGCCTGGCTGGGCGAGAGCGCCCCGTCCACGATCACCAGGGCCGCACCCAGCTCCTTGACCCGCTCGCCGATCTCGGCCGCCTTCCCCTTGCCCAGGAAGGAGGTCGCATCGGGCCGCGCCCGACGTTGCAGCATGCGGTCGAGCACCACGGCACCGGCGGTCTCGGCCAGCCGCTCCAGCTCGGCCAGGGGTTCGGCAAAGCTGGTCGTGCGTGCGCGTACGCCGCCCACGGGGGCCTTCGAGCGCGTGCCCGCACCGGCCTCGAGGACCAGTCCTGCCAAGATGGCCTTCTCGCCGGCCTCGGCGGCTCCGCCCACGGGCTTGCCTCTGCGATCGAGCTTCATGCGTGCACCGGCTCCGTGACCACGTCGGGGTCCTGGGCGCTGGCGGGCACGGGCTGGCGCGCCAGGGCGAACCCTCGACGGTGCACCAGGTGCACGCGCCAGGCCGCGTCGTCGCGCTGCGGGTGATCCCGCCGGTGGTGCGTGCCGCGGCTCTCCTCGCGGGCCAGCGCCGACTCCGCCACCAGCCGGGCGACCAGCAGCATGTCGAGCAGCATCAGGCGCTCGACGACGCGAGCGCTGGCGACACGTCGGGCGAAGCCCTCCCAGCCCACGACCGCCGCCAAGGCCCCGGTGAGGTTGGCGCCGCTGCGCTCGATGCCCGCCTCGCGCCACATCAGGGCGCGCAGGGAGGCCTCCAGGTCGTCCAGGTCCATGAAGCCGGGCTGCGCGGCCGCCGGCTCGCCCACCAGCCTGAGCGGGCTCGGGGGGCGCCGGCTCGCGTGCTCGACGGCCGCCTCGCCTGCCCCACGGCCGAGCACCAGGCCCTCGAGCAGCGAGTTGCTGGCCAGGCGGTTGGCTCCGTGCAGGCCGGAGGCCGTCACCTCGCCGGCGGCGAAGAGGCCTTCGACGTCCGTGCGGCCCCGCAGGTCGGTGCGCACGCCGCCGATCGTGTAGTGCGCCGCCGGACGCACGGGGATGCGATCCCGACTCACATCGAGCCCGTGAGCGCGGCACGAGGCGACCACGCCCGGGAAGCGGGCCGCCAGGTGCTCGGCGTTGAGATGCGTCAGGTCGAGGTAGACCCCCCCCACGTCCGGGCGTTGGAGGTGGCGCACCAGAGCCCGCGAGACCTGGTCGCGGGGCGCCAGCTCGGCCTCGGGCAGCATCTCCACCAGGAAGCGCCGCCCCTTGTCGTCCACGATGTGCCCACCCTCGCCGCGGATGGCCTCGGTGAGCAGCAGGCGGGGCACGCCGGCCAGGTAGAGGGTCGTGGGGTGGAACTGCACGAACTCCATGTCCATGACCGAGGCCCCGGCGCGCCAAGCCGCCGCCACGCCGTCCCCGGTGCTGCCCGCGGCGTTCGTCGTCTCGCGGTAGATCTTGGCGTAGCCGCCCGTGGCGAGCACCACCGCGCCTGCCCAGACGGAGCGCAGGTGCTCACGCGACCAGACCAGGGCGCCGCGGCACGGCCCCCCCTCCTCGCCGAGCAGGTCCACCAGGAAGGCGTCCGCCCAGCGCACGACGCCAGGACAGCCGTCCAGGGCACGCGCGAGCGTGTCGCGGATCTCGGCCCCGGTGGCGTCGCCGCGCGCGTGCAGCACCCGCGCGGCCGAGTGGCCGGCCTCGAGGGCGCGGGCGGGGACGCCGTCGGCCGCGTCGAACCGCGCTCCCTCCCCCACCAGGCCTGCGATCGCCCCGCGCGCCTGGGCGACGACGTGCTCGACCAGCTCCACGTCGCACAGCCCCTGGCCCACGCGCAGGGTGTCGCGGCCGTGCAGCGCGGGCGAGTCGCCCATGCCCTCCAGAACCGCCGCCACGCCGCCCTGCGCGTAGGCCGTGTTGTTCTCTTCCCAGCGGCCCTTGGCCAGCACCAGCACGCGCAGACCGGCCCGCGCGGCGGCCAGCGCGGCCGACAGGCCGGCCACCCCCGCCCCCACGACCAGCACGTCGGTCAGGTGGTGGGGCAGCCGGTAGGTGTCGAACGGAAAGAGGTACCTTCCGGCGCCTCGGGTCTCGGGCATCCCGCGGAGGATACTCGCGCCCCGAGGCCCCCGGCCCCTCCGCCTCGAGGGGGTGCTGTCCTAGCTTGACGTCCCAGCGGGTGGTCGGAGCGCTGGGCTGGGGGCGCTCGGGCCCCCGCGTCGTCCTCATGTAGGAAGACTACACGTCGTCCTCCGCGGCAGCCCTCCGCACCCCAGCCAGCGCCCCGATGTGCCCCAGCAAGAGCTCCAGAGCTCACCTTGGGACACCACCCCCCGAGGGCCGGGCCGCCGCGAAGGTCACTACCGCGGGCTCCCCCAAGCGCCATGCTGGCGATTGGTGGAGGTGAG
>JANOFW010000173.1:0-11854 GCA_031413835.1 Planctomycetia bacterium | reverse complement strand
CGATCACTACGCAGCGGGTTACTACAGCTATATGTGGTCCGAGGTGATGGACGCCGACGCCTTCGGTGCGTTCGAGGAAGCCGGGAACATCTTCGATCCTGCAGCCGCAAAACGCCTGCACGACGACATTTACTCCTCCGGCGGATCACGACCTGCCTCTCTGCCGGCAGGAGTGCACCCAGGTCTTCTTCAACTTGGGACAGTTCCTCGCGGGCTCGGGCGAGGCCGACGAGGCAGTGGCAGCCTACACCAGTGCCTTGGACGGGCAACGAGCCCTGGCCCGAAAGCCCGACGCGCCGCCCTCGGTTCGCGCGGATCTCGTCGATACCTGCCGGTTTCTGGCGCAGGCGCTCGATGACCTGCAACGCCGCGCCGAGGCGGAGGCATGCTATCGTGAGGGCGAAGAGCATGGCGCCGCGCTCCTCGCCTCATCGGTCCCTCGGTTCGGGCTCGGCCTGGTCCACACCCTCTACAATTTCGCCAACTTCCTCGGAAGGGAACGTCGCGCGGAAGAAGCCGTGCCCCGGTACGAACGCGCCGCGGCGGTGCTCGAGGATCTCTCCGGCACCACGCCTTCTGATCCGGAAGCGGCACAACTGGCCGCCTACATCTCCACCAACCTCGCGCTTGCGCTTGATGGGCTGGGTCGGACGAAGGAGGCGGAAGGGGCATGGCGCACGTCCGTTTCGTCCTTCGGCCGGTGGGCCCGTCTCTTCCCCGACGATCCCTCTCGTCAAAACGAGTGGGCGACACGCTCAGCTCGGTGGGCCCAGCGCCTTCTAGAGGCCTCCCGGCCGGCAGAAGCCGAGCCGTTCCTCACCGTCGCGCTGGAGATCTGGCGCACCCTCCTGGCGAGTCTGGGCGACGACTTCGGATGCCGAGGGCGTCTCGCGCAGGGTCTTGCCACCCTCTCGACGTGCCTGCGCGCGCAGGGGCGGGCAGGTGAGGCCACACCCGTGCTCGAGGAGGCGGTCGCCCTCCTCGAAGGACTTGAGCGGACGACCCCCTCCGATCGCGCCGCTAGGGTCGAGTTGGCCGCCGTCTTGGTCAGCCTCGCGGGCTTGCGGGAGAATTCGGCCGCCGTTGGCCTGTATCGACGCTGTCTTGAGCTCGATCCGAAGTGCGGCCTGGCCTGGAACGCCCTCGCGTGGACCCTCGCGACCTCGGCCGACACCGCCGTGCTCGATGCGGCAGGCGCGGTCCGCTCCGCGGAGGAGGCGATCGTTCACCTTCCGCTGGAGGCGGGCGTCTGGAACACGCTCGGCGTCGCGCGATACCGAGCCGCAAACTTGGAAGGGGCCCTGCTCGCGCTCCGGAAGTCTGTGGATCTGGGCGGCGCGCACGCCGTCGATTCCCTGTTCCTCGCGATGGCGTACGAGAAGCTGGGACGTCCCGAGGAGGCACGGGCCTGGTTCGCGAGGGCCGGCGCCTGGATCGATCGAAGTGGGAAGGAAGACGCCAACGTGATCCGCTTCCGGGAGGAGGCGATGCAGGTCCTTGGCCTCTCTGGTTCTAGCAGCTCGACCGCGCGGTAATCGATGGGGAGCGACGGGTAGCAGCCTGAGGTCGAGGCGCTGCGGGCCCTAACGGCGTCGGCGGGGCGCGGCGACCTCGGGCAACGGCTCGTCGCCGGCGATGAAGGCTTCGATGCGCGCCTTGAGGGCCCGGTAGCGCGGTGTGTCGCGGATCGGGTCGAGGTCCTTGTCCTGCTCCATCCAGGCGATGTCGGTCCAGCGCTTGGCCACGGCGAGCTCGAGGTGCTGGAGCGAAAGGCTGAGCCGTGTGGCGCGCGCGGTCGCGTTCGACTCGAGCGCCCACGAGGCGTAGGCGCAGGCCAGGTTGTAATGGTCAGGGGCCGCGGCCACGCTCCAGGCGAGCTGGGCGAGGTAGAGCTCGGTGGCCTTGGCGTACCAGCCCGCGCGCAGCGCCAGCGCCGCGGCGCTGCGCCTCTCCAGGCTGCCGCCGCGGGTCTCGAGATCCCAGACGCGCTCGCGCAGCGCGGCCGCGTACCTGCCCGGGTCGAGCCGGCAGAGCGTGGCCAGGATGTCGTCCATCAGCGCCTCGCGCTCGATGTCGCCGTCGCCCCACATGCCGCTGCCGGCATCCCGGCTCCCCAACTCGGTGTGGTAGGCGTCCAGCCGCTCCACGAGCCCGGCGTCGTCCGCCGTGGCCAGGTCGAGGATCGCGTTGAGAGCCATCGAGCGCACTTCCCACACGTCCAGCACCTGCGTGGGTAGGCGCACGAAACGGTAGCCGCCCACCGCCGAGGTGCCGGGCAGGCGCATGGCGCGGTCGGTGACGATGTGGAAGCAGACCTCGAGCGCCAGGGCGCGGTAGGGCATGAGCTCGGCATACTGGCCGGGATAGGAGCCCGTCCCTCCGCTGCGCGACTTGCGCGCCAGGAACAGCCGCTCCACCTCGCCGCGGTCGAGCAGCGTGCGGATGGCGTCGAGCGAGCGGCGCTCCGGCGGCTGCGTGCCGGCCGGCGCAGGGCCCGCCGACGGCGTCGTGAGTGCCGCCAGCGCGCTCCGCGTGGCCTCCGGGTTCACCAGCAACGCCGAGCGCGCGCGCGCTGCCAGCGCATCGCCGCCCGTGCGCCAGCCCTCGAGCGCCAGAGCGAGCAGCTCGACGCTGCCGTCGGCGGCCAGCACCTCGGTCAACGTGGCGCGCACCCCCTCGTCGCCCGTCCTCCAGGCCTCCAGCACGCGCTCGCGGGCTCCGGGCAGGAGGTCGATCAGCTCACGCGCGGCGGCCTGCCGCTCACGTTGCAGCGGGCTCGTCAGGCCCTCGAGGGCCAAGCGCGTGCGCGCCTCCGTCGTGCCCTCCGGAGCCCCCGGGGGCTCGGCCCCGGTCGGGGCGGCCCGCCCGAGCAGCAGCACCAGGAGCAGGGCCGTCAGGGGCCCGCCGGCCCCACGCCGGCCGCCCCCCCACCGGAGGTCCGCCGGGCTCAGGTCCGCCACGCAGGCGGCAACGGAGGCCGGGGAAGGCGCTGCCATGCCCCTCCATCCTACCCCTTCCATCCAGGGTGCTAACGCGCCCCCCCTCCCGCGACCGATGCTTCTCTCGGTAGAGCCGCAACGGAGGCGGCGCGCCCCCATGCCTGGCCTGGACCCGCACGTCGAAGCCGAGCTGCGCCGCGGCGTGCTGCAGCTGGTGGCGCTGTGCCTGCTGGATGCTCCCCGCTACGGCTACGACCTCGTGCGACTGCTCGCCCAGGCGGGCTTCGAGGTCGAGGAGGGCACGCTCTACCCCATCCTGCGCCGCCTCGAGCTGCGGGGAACCCTCGCCTCGAGCTGGGACACGGGCGGTGCGCGCCCGCGGAAGTACTACCGGCTCTCGCCCGAGGGGCGACGGCAGCGCGCCGAGCTCGCGCTGGCATGGCGTCGCGTGCGGGACGCCACGGATGCCGCGCTTACGGAGGTCCCGTCGTGACGCTCAAGTCCCCCCAAGCCCGTGCCTACCTCGAGCGCCTGCGCGACCTGCTCCCCCCGAGCGAGGCAAGTCGCGTTGTGGCCGAGGTCGAGTCGTTGATCCTCGACCGCGTGGAGGCCGAGGGCCCGGGCGCTCCGTTGGAGGAAGCCGAGCGCCGCGCGCTGGCCCACCTGGGCAGCCCCGACACGCTCGCGGACACCTTGGCGGAGGCACCGCTGCAGGTGGGCTGGTCCTCGCGCCGCGCCTTCACCCGCTGGTTCAGCGTGCTGGCGGCGGGCCATCTACTCTTCTCCATCCTGCTGACGGTGGGCAAGGCCGAGGTCGACGCGCTCCCGGGCCTGCTGGGCCCGCTCCCCACGGCGCCCTGGTGGGGCACCGTCAGCGCCGCGCTGGGCATCGTGCTGCTCGACGCCGGCATCGTCTTCGTCCTGTTCACGCTCCTGGGGGCCTGGGGGCGGAGCGGAGCCCTGCCGCTCCCGGGACGCGCGCGCGGCTGGACGCGCGCGGAAGCCCTGCGCACCCTGGTGCTGGTGTCGCTGCTGGCGCTGATCGCCCATCCGCTGCGCGACGAGATCTTCGCCGTGCGCCGCGGCGCGACCTCCACACCGTTCCTGGCCCCCGATCTCCTCGCCCTGATCCCCTGGCTCGACGTCGTGCTGGGCCTGGTCCTCCTGCGCGCTCTGCTCGTCGTGGGCGGGAAGGCGGACGCGCCCCTCACCCACGGCGTCGACCTGCTGGCCGGCATCGGCGGCGTCCTGCTGCTCGTGCTCGCCGCGACGCGCCACGAGATCGTGCGCCTGCCGCCGGCTGTCCTGGGCCAGGAGGTCGCAGGCGTGCTGGGCAACGTCATCACACGCGTGGTGCTGCTGGTCTTCGTGGCCGCCGCCCTGTTGCTGGCCGTGGCGGTGATCAAGCGCGGCCTGCGCCTGCGCCAGGTTCTTTCCGCCTAGCCCTCCCAGGCCCCGCCCGCGGGGCAGGGACGGCAAGCATGCGACCCCGGCCCGGGGGGTATAACGTCGTGCTACCGGCGGTCCCTGCCGGACGGAGGGCCCTTCCTCCGAGGAGGCCCGATGAGCACGCGACGTCCGAGGAAGCCGATCCTGGTGGCGCTCAAGGTGGACGCCGAGACGGCGGCCGCGCTCGACGCCGTGCCCAACAAGAGCGAGTTCATCCGCGAGGCGCTGCGCGCACGGCTCGAGGAGGTCTGCCCGTTGTGCAGCGGCACCGGGCGGCGCCCGGCCGCCGCTCCCAGCCTGCCGGGGCGCCGCCATCTGCACGCTCTCCCGCGCGCGCGCTGCGGCGACTGCGGCCGCGAGGGACCGGTGCTCTCCGAGCACGGGGGGCGCGAGCGGCTCGACGGCGCGCTCGAGCTCGAGCGGCTCAAGACCTTCCTGGCCATCGGTGACTACTTCTGCGCCGCCTGCTACGGACGCAGCCTGGAGTGCGAACGTTGCGGCCACCGGGTGGCCGGCTCCCTCCCCGCGCGAGATCGTCATGCCTGCGCTCGCTGACGGGCTGCGCGCGCCGGCGCTCAGGATCCGCGGCCTCAAGCACTGGTTCGCCGATCCCGAGGGCGGCCGCGTGCTGGCCGTGGATGTCCCCGAGCTCGATCTGGCGCGCGGCGAGGCGCTGGCCGTCACCGGCGCGAGCGGCAGCGGCAAGACCACGCTGCTGCACCTGATCGCGGGCCTCTTGCCGCCCGCGACGGGCACGATCGAGATCGCCGGCGAGGCCATGAGCGGGCGCGCCGAGACCGGGCGTGACCGGCTGCGCGCACGCCACATCGGCTACGTCTTCCAGGCGTTCCACCTGCTGCCGGCGCTGACGGCCCTCGAGAACGTGGCCCTGGGCATGACCTTCCGCCCCGCGGCGGGCGTCGCGCCCCGGGCCGCCGCCCGGGCCGCCCTGGCGCGCGTCGGTCTGGGCGATCGGCTGGCGCACCGGCCGGGCCAGCTCAGCACCGGGCAGCAGCAGCGCGTGGCGATCGCGCGCGCGCTGGCGGGCCGGCCCACGCTGGTCCTGGCCGACGAGCCCACGGCGAGCCTGGACCGGGCGCGCGGCGAAGCCTGCCTCGATCTGCTGACGGGCTTCGCCTCCGAGTGCGGCGCCGCCCTGCTGCTCGTGACCCACGACCCCGCGGCGCTGGCGCGCTTCCCGCGGCGCGTCACCTTGGAGGCGGGCGCGGAGATGCTGCCTTGAACCTGCTCCAGCTGGCCTGGCTCGGGCTCCGGCGCCGCCCGGTCTCCACCGCCCTCACGGTGCTCTACGTGGCCCTCGGTGCGGCCCTGGCGCTGGTCGTGGCCCGCGCCCACGCGGCCACCGACGCCTCCTTCCGGGACGCCGCGCGCGGCTACGACCTGCTCCTGGCCCCCAAGAACGGCTCGGGCCTGCAGGCCGTGCTGGCCACCGTCTTCTACGTGGACGAGCCGGCGGGCACCCTGCCCTGGTCGGTCTACGAGGAGCTCCAGAAGGACCCCCGCGTGAAGGCCGTCGTGCCCTACGCCATGGGCGACACCTACGCGGGCCATCGCGTGGTGGGCACCACGCGCGCGCATTTCGAGGTGCTCACCGACGGCAGCAAGCGGCCCATCGGCGAGGGGGTCACGGGCCGCCTCTTCGACGAGCAGGCCTTCGAAGCCGTGGTCGGCAGCCTGGCCGCGCGCACCGGCGGGCTCGGGCTGGGCGCCGAGATCCAGGTGAGCCACGGCGTGCGCGGCGGCGGAGCGCAGCACGCCGAGCGTTGGAAGGTGGTCGGGGTCCTTCGGCCCACGGGCACGCCCCAGGACCGCGCCGTGTTCATTCCGCTCGAGACCTTCTACAAGATCGAGGGCCACGGCGGGGGCGCCTCACACGAGGAGCCTGGGCACGAGGAGTCCGGAGAGGAAGAGCCTGGGCACGACGAGCACGACGAACGGCGGCTGAGCGCCCTGGGCGTGCGGCTGGGCGCGCCCCATCTGCGCCTGACGGCCTTCGCCGAATGGCGCGACACGCACCCGCACGCCCAGCCGGTGCTGCCCAGCGACGAGGTCCTGCGCCTGCTCGACGACGTGGTCGCGCCGCTCTCGCGCGTGTTCCGTGGCGCCGTGGGCCTGGTGCTGCTCGTGGGCGGCCTGGGGATCCTGGTGGGCCTCTACAACACGCTGCAGGGCCGGCGGCGCGAGATCGCCGTGCTGCGTGCCCTGGGCGCGCGCCCAGGCCACGTCTTCGCCCTGATCGTGCTGGAGGCGGTGCTGCTGTGCCTCCTGGGCGGGCTCGTGGGGCTCGCGTTGGGCTACGGCACGCTGGCGGCGCTCTCCTCGCACGCCCTGGCGGAGTACGGGGTGCGTCTGTCGCCCTCGCCCGAGATCTTCGATCTGTGGCTGCTCGTCGGCTTGGCGGGACTGGGTAGCGTGGCGGGAGCGTTCCCTGCCTGGCGGGGCCTCAAGACCCCGGTCGCCGAGAACTTGACCAAGGAGGCCTGATGGCGAGCGTCCGCACGGTGGTGATCCTGATGCTGCTGTCGCTGGCCATGGGCGTGCTGGTAGGCCTGGGCGTGGCCTCCTCGAACGGCCCCTCCGGCAGGCCCCCGACCTCCGGCATCTTCGGCCCCCAGGGCCCCCTCGGAGGATCGAGCGGCTTGCTCCCCGCGCTGCCCCCGGGCGTCACCGTGGACGAACGCGGCGTGCTCACGGGCTCGAGCCTCGGGCCGGCGCCCGGGACGAGCCTGCTCGGCTGGGACACACTGCGTTCCTTCGAGTACTCGGCGGCGGTCGGCATCGGGGCGCCGGGCCTGGGCGAGCTGCCCGACGCGGTCAAGGCCGTGGACGGCCAACGCGTCACCATGCTCGGCTTCCTGATGCCGAACTACGAGTACGACGACATCCACCAGTTCGCGCTGGTGGGCAGCCACTGGTCGTGCTGCTTTGGCATGCCGGCCGGCATCAATGGGACCGTCAACGTGACGCTGGCCAAGGGTCACAAGGGCCTGGAGAACTCTCTTGAGCCGCTGCGCGTCGTGGGGACCTTCCGGGCCAAGGAGATCAAGGAAGAGGGCTGGCTCGTGGCGATCTACTCGCTCGAGGACGCTACGGCGGAGCCCCTCAAGTAGGGCGGAGCCCCTCAAACGGCGCGGCGCGGAGCCGCTCAAGCAGGGCGGGCCGCGCCTGGGCTCACTCCCGTTCCCGTTGCACGCGCCGGGCAGCCTTCACCCACAGGATGCCGAGCGCGAGCAGCACCAGCGCGACCCACATCTCGGCGTCCGCCAGCGAGCCCCTGCCGTGGGCCGCGCGGAACATGACGCGGAAGAGCAGCACGGTGATCAGCACGGAGACGATGCCGGCCACCAGCTTGCGGATCAGGTCGGCGGCGCGCGGGCTCATGGGTTCACGCGCAGCAGCAGGCCGGTGAGGTAGCGGCCCTCGGGAGCCGCCAGCGACCAGGGATGGTCGGGCCCGGCCGTGAGCTCGCGCAGCACGCGCAGCTCGGCGTGGCACTCACGCGCGGCCGCGCGCACGAGCTCCAGGAACTCCTCGCGCGGGAGCCGGCCGCTGCAGGTGAAGGTGGCCAGCAGCCCTCCGGGCTTGACGTGTGTGAGCGCCTGCACGTTGAGCTCGCGGTAGCCCTTGAGCGCCGCGCCCGGCGGACCGCGGCGCGGAAACAGGCTCGGCGGGTCGAGGACGACCACGTCGAACGCCCGGTCCTCCCCGCGCAGCGATCCCAGGACCGCGCGCACGTCGCCCTTCACGGTGGCGAGACGTTCGCGCAGGCCGTTCCTCGTTGCGTTGGCCTCCGCCTGGGCCAGGGCGCGCGCCGAGGCGTCCACCGCCAGCGCCCGCAGGGCCCCGGCCTTGAGGGCCTGGAGCGCGAACCCGCCCGTGCCCGCGAAGAGATCGAGCACCGTCAACCCGCCCGCGAGCTGGCCCACCAGCACGCGGTTCTCGCGCTGATCCACGTAGTGGCCGGTCTTCTGGCCCTCGTGGGGCGCGAGGGACAGCACCAAGCCCGCCTCGCGCGCCTCCACCTCGGCGGCGACCGGGGCGCCCGCCACGAAGGCCACGTCGGCGAGGGCGATGCCCTCCTCCTCTTCGTGGCCGCCCGGTCGGGCCAGGAGCCCGCTGGCGCCCGTGCGCGCGAGCAGGCGCTCGGCCAGCCAAGCGCGGCGCCGGAACATGGGGGCCGTGGCGAACTGCGCCACCAGCACGGGCCCCAGGCGGTCCACGACGAGCCCTGGGAGGCCGTCACCCTCGCTGTGGACCAGCCGGTAGGCGTCCGTGACGCTCGGATCCGGGCACAGCCTGCGCCGGAAGGCGATCGCGGCGTCCAAGCGTAGGTCGAGCAGGGCCTCGAGGTCAGGGGGCGCGGGGGCGCGCGAGACGAGGCGCGCGCACAGGAGCGAGCCCGGCGAGTGGAGCGCGTAGCCGATGCGCTTGCCGTGCTCGTCCTCGACGGCGACCAGGTCCGCCGCCGCGGCAACTGCGTCCTCGCGTTGCGCCTCGACCGAGTCGGCGTGCACCCACGGATGCCCGGCCCAGAGCGGCTTGGCGCGCCCCCTGCGCAAGACGAGCGTGCGCACGGCTAGCCCCCGCGCCCGAGGAACAGGCGCCAACGGCGCTCGAGCTCGCTGACCGGGAGCCCACACTCGCGCTCCGGGTCGTGGCGGGTCAGGTCGCCGGCGATCAGGCGTCGGAGCAGGTCGAGCGTGCGCGGCCCGAGCTGCGGGTCGGCCAGCAGGAAGCGCATCCAGACGGCGGTCATGTCGTAGTGCTGCCCCGTGAAGCGCTCCTGGGGCAGCACCAGGTAGTCGGCCACCGAGGGCACCTCGCGGTGCGCGAGACGGCTCCGGAAGCGCGCCTCCCGCACGGCGTAGGCGGCGCCGGCACCGGCCTCGCCCAGCCCCTCGGCGTGGACGGCGATGCCCTCCCAGAGCCAGAAGTGCAGCCCCCCCACGATGCGCGCGTGAGGCACCGGGCGCGGCGCGGAGAGATCGATCACGGCGTGGGTCAACTCGTGCTTGAGATCGGCGCTCAGCGGCAGCGGCGCCTGCGCCGCGGGCTCCGCCGCCACGCGCACGAGCCCGTCCTCCACGTCGTAGTAGGCGTTCCAGCCCTCCGCTTCCCCCACCCGTGCGGCCAGGACGGCGGCGAAGTCCGCGCGGCGCGCGTAGACGCGCACGGGCAGCGGCTCGAGCGGCAGGCGCAGATCGAGCACCTCGCTGTAGGCGGCCAGGAGGGCCTCGACGTGCTGCTGCGCCAGGCGCACCAGGGGGAGCGCCTGCGCGGCCGCCAGGTCGGTGGTCAGCAGCACGTGGTCGCTGCGCAGGCTCAACCCCGCGCCAGGGCCGGCCGCCGGATCGGCGCGCACACCCGCCCCGCCTGCGGGCCAGGACGTCGCGTCCGACGCGGACAGCCAGAGAAGCCCCTCCACCCGCACCAGGCCCAGGCTCGCGGGATCCTGGCCGCCGAAGGGCGGGGCCAGGCGTGGGCCCGACCCGCGGCGCGCTGGACGCGGCGTCGCCTCCAGCGTGCTGCGCTCGCTGCCGCCCCCTGGGCCCTGGGAGCGGGCCTGACAGGCCCCCAGCGCCAGCGTGGCAGCCAGAGCCAGCGTGACGGCCAAGCACGCGGCCGACGCGCGCAGCAGGGGCAGGCGAACGGCCATGGGTTCACGGTATACGGGCCGTAGCATGGACGTGTGTCGAAGAACCCCGCCGGACGCCCGCCGTCGTCTCGTTCCCGCCCACCGCCTGATGGGCGCAAGCCGGACAGCGAGCGGCGCCTCATCGCCAGCAATCGCAAGGCGCGCCACGACTTCCTGATCGAGAAGACGATCGAGGCCGGTCTCGCGCTCGTGGGCAGCGAGGTCAAGAGCCTGCGCGGAGGCAGCGCCAGCCTGGCCGAGGCCTACGCGCACTTCGAGAACGGCGAGCTGTGGCTCGAGCGCATGCACGTGCCCCCGCTGCCGCAGGCCTCCTACCAGAACCACGATCCGCTGCGCCGCCGCAAGTGCCTGGTGCACAAGCGCGAGGCCGCCAAGCTCGAGGGACTGCTCGCGCAGGGCCATCGCACGCTCGTGCCGCTCGCCCTCTACTTCCTCGGTCACCACATCAAGGTCGAGCTCGGCATCGGTCTGGCGCGCAAGAAGGGCGACCGCCGCGAGATCGAGAAGGAGAAGGAAGCCCGCAAGCAGATGCGCGGCATCGAGGGTCGCTCCCGCGACCGCCGCGAGTAGCTTCGGCCCCCCCTGCGCGGGGTGGGGCGTATGAATCAGGACACACCCTCGACGCGCACCTATAAGATGAAATCGAGCGCTCTCACGCGCTCGCGCTCTCTGACACCCTCCGCAGCGCTCGATTTCATCTGGGGGCGAACGGCTTCGACCGGACGCTCGTCGCCTTGGTTGGCGCGCCGGGGACCCATGCTAGACCCCGTCAACACCTGCGTGGAAAACGATAGTTGCCAACACCAACTACGCTCTGGCAGCCTAACCAGGTTGCCCGGCCCGTCCTGGCTGCCTGAACCGGGACGCAAGCCGCCATACTTCGGGCTGGCTCCCTCGCGGCCGCGAGTCTGCGGGGGGGCGAGATTCACTCGCTGGTCGCCAAACGAGCCTGTCGCGGGCGCGTCGGACGACGAGACCAAGTTCAGCGACTACGCGCGTAGAAGGCCCTGACGACACGTTCCGGGACGGGGGTTCGATTCCCCCCGCCTCCACTCACTTGCGATCGCACTCTGCCGTGACCGCGTACGCCACGCCGGGCTGGGGGCGCTCAGGCCACTTCGTCGTCCTCGCGTACCAGGAGTACGCGACGTCCTCCTCATCGGCCTTCCGCACCCCATCCGGCGCGGCGGTGGCGTGAGGACGGCGCCGCGAGCCCCCCAAGGGCTCGCCACGGACGATGGCCGGCCTTCCGCTGCCCAGCGGGCGCGGCGGTGGCGTCCGGACGGCGACGCGAGCCTCAGAGAGGCTCGTAGCGGAGTGGGGCTAGGAGCGCTGCGGCGGAGGCAACTCCCCCACAGACAAGAGGACGGCGGTTTGGTCGTCGGTGGCGCGACGGGTGCCGCTGTAACGGAGGATGGCGCTGTGGAGGCGGTCGAGGGAGAGGTCGAGGTGCGCGGGGTCGATGCCGGGGCGCAGGGCGTGACGGAGGCCGTCGAGGCCGAAGTGGCGGCCTTCGAGGTTGGGTTGGTCTACGCAGCCGTCGGAGACGAGGAGGACGGTGCTGCCCGGTTTGAGCTCCAGATCCTCGTAGCGGAGAGCGGGAACGGAGTCGGTGAGACCGAGGAAGGGGTTGGCGCGCTCGCAGGCTTTCCAGGCGCGGCCGGGAGCGGACTGGACGAGGGCCTGGCAGTCGCCGAGGCGGTAGAGGCGCGCGCGGCCGGAGGGGACGTCGGCGCGCAGCCAGGCGAGGCTCGCGAACATGGCGGCCTCGGTGGCGGGCTTGACCACG
>JANOFW010000172.1:0-4630 GCA_031413835.1 Planctomycetia bacterium | reverse complement strand
CGAAGGCCCTGCGCGTCGCGCTGCCGGGCGTCGCCTCGCTCGCGCCGGGGCGCCACACCGTGGCCTTCCGGCTCGCGGGCGAGGGTCGCCTGGCCTGGGCCCTGCGCCTGGAGTGCGCGCGTGCGCAGGAGTCGCTGCCGGCCGAGGAGCACGGCCTGCTCGTCGAGCGCCGCTACCTGGCGCCGGAGAAGGAGCTGCTCGCCGGCGAGACGCCGGCCGCCAAGCCCGGTTACGAGATCCTGCGTCCCGCGGCGCGTCCCAAGTGGGAGCCGCGCGCCCTCTCGCAGGTGGGCAGCGGCGAGTCGATCCTCGTGCGCCTGAGCGTGACGGCCCCGCGGGACCTCGACTACGTGCTGGTGGAGGACGCGTTGCCGGCCGGCTTCGAGGTCGTTGCCGGCAGCGTGCGCGGCCCCTTCGACTGGGAGGAGCGGCGCGACGCGCGCCAGGTCTTCTTCGTCACGCGCGTGCCCAAGGGCGTCGTCACGCTCGAGTACGTGATCCAGGCCACGCACCTGGGCTCGTTCACGGCCCTGGGCACGACGGTCCTGGCGCTCTATGCCCCCGAGATCCATGCGCGGGCGGCCGGCGCCTCGTTGACCGTCACGTCGCGCGGGCCGGCGACCGCGGCGGGAGGCGAGATCACGCCCACGCCCGACGAGCTCTACGCCCAGGCCCGCGCCCTGCTGGGCAAGAAGGAGCGCGTGCCCGCGCGCCAGATCCTGAAGGCGCTGCGCCAGGAGCAGCCGCTGACCGACGAGGTCATCGAGGAGATCGAGGCGCTGCTGCTGGGGATCGCCATCGACGAGCAGGATGCGCCCGAGATCGTGCGCGCCCGCGAGGAGCTCGTGCGGCGCAACGGCGCCCGCATCCCCTCCGACCTGGACGCGACGCGCGCCATCGCCGCCGCTTACCGCACGGTGGGGCAGCACGAGGCGGCAGCCACGCTCTACCGCGACCTCGTGGCCCGTGGCCTGGCGCTGCGCGGCGGTTGGTCGGCGACGCTGGCCCAGCGCGGTCGCGAGATCGAGGGCCTCGACGCCCTGGAGCTCGCGCTACGCGTGCAGCCGGTGTCGAACGCCTCGGCCTCGGCGTCGTTCGCCGCGGCGCAGCGCTGGCGCGAGCTGCGCCGCCCTGAGGGGCGCGGAGGTCGGCCGGCGGGCAAGCCCATGGCCGACGAGACCCTCGACGCCCTGTGGAGCGTGACGGCGCACTTCGCCGCGCACCCGGTGGCCGATCCGGCGGGCTACGCGCTGGTGGAGGGCTTGCGGCGCGCGAAGGACCTGGCCGGCGCCGACCGCGCCGGGGAGGCCTACCTACGGCGCTTCCCGGAGAGCGTCTTCGCCGACGACACGCGCTACTTCCTGGCCGAGACGCGCTTCCGGTCCTTCGAGGAGGCGCCGGGCGCCGGCACGGCCAAGGCGGTGCGCGATACGGCCGAGCCGCTCACCCGGCAGGGGCGCTACCTGCAGCCGGGCGGCGGCTTCAACGAATGGAGCGACTTCCGCGGCCGGGCGTTCCACCTGCTGGCGCGGGTGGCCCACGTGCTGGGCGACCTCGACAAGGCCGCCGAGCTCTACGCGCAGGCGCAGGGCATCGAGGACGCGCGCGAAGCCCTGGAGTGGCTGCGGGCCACGGGCCTGTCGTTGGACGACACGGTCGTGAAGCTGGGGGCCGGCCCGGCGCTCCTGCCGGTGCGCTACCGCAATCTCGAGAAGGTCGAGCTGCGCTCCTATCCCGTGGATCTGCAGGTGCTCTTCGCCGTGCGCAAGACGCTCGACGGGCTCAACCGCATCGATCTCTCGGGCATCGCGCCGGCGCGCCGCTGGGAGGTGCCGCTGCCCGCCGTGGCCGGGCGCCTGCCCGGGACCACGACGCTGGACGTGGGCATGGCGCCCGAGGCCTACGGGGCCTGGCTCGTGGTGGCCAAGGCGGGCGACCTCGAGGCCTCCACCCTGGTGCTCAAGACCGGCCTCACGGCCGAGCTCCAGCGGGTGGGCGAGAAGGTGCGCGTGCACGTGCGTGACGCGGCGGGTCAGCCGGTGCGAGGGGCCTACGTGGCCGTGAGCGACGGCCAGCGCATCCGGGCCCGCGGACTGACCGACGGTCGCGGCCTGTTCGAGGCCCCCGGCGTGGGCGCCACCGCGTTCGCGGTGGCGAGCAAGGAAGAACAGGTCGCGCTGGCCAGGTAGGGGAGGGCGGCGGCCCCGCTCCGGGCCGGCGATCCTCAAGGTTGGGCCTCCCCTCCTCCGATGATGAGGGGGCCGGGCTCCGTGCCTGCCCGGGAGGGGCCGCCCGATGATCGACGCCGCATTCCTGGAGACGCTGGTCCGGGAGTCGCCCGACCCCGTCGTCGTGTTGCGCAGCAACCGCACCATCGAGGCCCTCAATCCGGCCCTCGCGCGGCTCACGCGTGCGGCACGCCCGGGCGTGGACTTCATGGCGCTGGTGTCCGACGCGGCGCGCGAGCGCGTGCTGGGCTTGCTGGTGCGCGCGGCCGGGGGCGACGAGCAGCTGATCGAGGTCCCTCACCCCCAGGGTGAGGAGGAGACGATCGTCGAGTACCGCTTCTTCCCTTGCGAGGGCGGGCGCGTGGCCGGGCTCGGCCGCGTGCGGCCGACGGCGCAGGGGGCGGAGCTGGGCCGCGAGCTCGGGAAGGCGCAGGAGCGGCTCAAGGCCCAGTCGGGCATCCTCGATCGCATCCAGCTCGAGCTCACCCAGGTGCCGTTCATCGACCCGGTCACCGGCGTCTGGAACAAGATGCAGGTGGTCGAGCGCCTGACCGGCGAGTGGAGCCGCAGCGAGCGCTACGGCAGCCCGATCTCGTGTCTGATCATCGAGGTCGAGACGGCGGCGGCCCTGCGGCGCAGCGAGGGCGCCGCCCTGGCCGACGAGGTGCTCAAGACCGTCGCTCGCCGGATCAAGGGCACCGTGCGCGACCACGACGTGGTCGGGCGCTACGGCGGCGACCGCTTCGTGGTGGTCGCGGTGCACTCCGACGCCGAGGGCGCTCGTTCGCTGGGCGTGCGCATCCGGGACCAGGCCGGGCGCGAGCCCGTCACGGCGGCGGGCCGCCGCCATCCGGTGCAGCTGCGCATCGGCGGTGCGACGAACCGCTCTGAGGGCGTCGAGATCCTCGAGGACCTGTTCACGGTCGCGGAGTCGGCGCTGGCCGACGCCAAGCAGGCCGACGAACCCGTGCGCATCGCGGCCGAGCTGGGCGTGTAGGAGCCCGTCCGCGTCACACCCATCGGGATGCCAGCGACACGGGCTCCTACTTATGCTTGCTGCGCAGCGATCCCTGCCTGCGTCCGGCTTCTGGCCCTGCCCCCACGCCCTCCGTACAGCCGCTGCCCAGGCGCCGTGCTGCCGGCGTTTGTAGACAGCCAGGGGCTCAAGGCCTGCCCTACCCCCGTCTCGGGAGGTGTTTTGGAGCAGGACCTTCGCGTTCGGTTTACGATTGCCTGCCGCACCCTGCCGCGATCGGCGGGGCGCTTGGCCTGTCCTCCCCCCGAGGCTTCTTCCCCGATGTCCGACTACGCGGTCCGCTTCGCTCCTGCCGCCGAGAGCCCCTTCGCCAACGAGGTCAAGCGCGATGTCGGGCGCTACTTCGAGGAGCGGGGCCTGTCCGACAAGGGCAACCTGGCCATGTGGGTGCGCGGGCTGATCATGCTCGCGGTGGTCTTCGTGCCCTGGGGGTTGGTGATCGCCGGCGTGCTCACGGGCTGGGCCGCCTTCGGCGCCTCGATCGTGATGGGCTTCGGCATGGCGGGCGTGGGCTTCTGCGTGGGCCACGACGGCCAGCACGGGTCGTTCTCCGAGCGCGCGGGTGTGAACCGCTTCGTGGGCCTGGCCTTCGACCTCATGGGCGCCAACGGCTACCTCTGGCGCCTGACCCACAACCGCATCCACCACACCTTCACGAACCTGCACGGGCTCGACGAGGACATCGTCGTCACGCCGGCCGTGCGGCTCTCGCCGGGCAGCCCCCGCCGCGCCATCCACCGCTTCCAGCACTTGACCTGCTGGCCGCTCTACGCGCTGGCCACGCTCAACTGGCTCTTCGTGAAGGACATCGGCTACCTCTTCCGCAAGCGCCTGGGCCCATACGATCCGCCCAAGTTCCCGCGCAGCCTGGTCCCGGCCGTGATCCTGACCAAGCTCGGCTGCATCACCTGGTCGGCCGTGATCCCGATCGTCGTCCTCCAGCCCACCGTGTTCCAGTTCCTGGCCTGCTTCCTGGCCATGCACTTCACGGCCGGCCTGATCCTGGGCGTCATCTTCCAGCTGGCCCACGTGGTGGAGGAGACCGCCTTCCCGCGCGCCGGCCCCGACGGCCGCCTGGCCGACTCCTGGGCCGAGCACCAGATGCGCACCACCGCGAACTTCTCGCGCCACAACCGGTTCCTTGGTTGGTACTGCGGCGGGCTCAACTTCCAGATCGAGCACCACCTCTTCTCCTCCGTCTGCAGCGTGCACTACCCGGCCCTCGCGCCCATCGTCGAGGCCTGCGCGAAGCGCCACGGCCTGCCCTACCACGACAGCACGCACTTCTGGCCCGCCGTGCGCTCGCACATGCGCCACCTCAAGCGCCTGGGCGCCCCCGGCGCCCCCGTCATCGCGTAGGAGCCCG
>JANOFW010000171.1:0-3318 GCA_031413835.1 Planctomycetia bacterium | reverse complement strand
CACGATGTCGCCTTCGCTCTGCAGCAGGCGCTCGAGCACGGTGGCGTCGAAGAGGATGTCGCCGTAGAGCACCACGCAGCGGCGCTTGAGCTCGGCCGCGGCGGCGAGCAGCGAGGAGAGCTCGCCTTCGCCGTCCGGCGCGACGTAGCGGCGCAGGTTGGGCAGGGTGACGGCTTCCTTCTTCCAGCCCACCACGACGGCGATGTCCTTGATGGCGGCGGCGTTGAAGGCGTCCACCTGGTGCTCGAGGATCGACTTCCCCTTCACGTCGAGCATCGCCTTGGGACGCTCGGCGGTCAGCTGGCCCAGCTCGGGGCTCGCGCCGGCGGCGAGCACGATGGCCGTGACGTTGCGACCGCCGGCCGGCAGGAACGACTTCTCGTCCTTCTTCATCTGCGAGACGCCGATCAGGTCGTAGACGTCCTCGAGCGGCACGATCATGTCGTCCACCGCGGCGCAGCGCTGCTCCGCCTTGAGGCGCGCGAAGGTCTGGCGCATGGCGCGGATCGAGGCGCGCAGGCCGTGGTTGGCGTAGATCACGACCTTGAAGCCGCCTTGCGCCAGCTCCGTGGCGGTGGTCTGACGGTAGATCGTGGGCACGCAGACCAGTGGGGTGGTGCGGTCCCAACGCTTGGCAAACTCGAGCACCTCGTCGGGCGACTCCGACTTGCTGTGGATCAGCACCATGTCGGCGCCGGCGTCGGCGTAGGCCCGCCCGCGCAGCAGGGCCTCGTCCATGCCCCAACCGGCGATCAAGGCCTCGGTGCGGGCGATGATCAGGAAATCGGGCGAGCGGCGTGTGCGCACGCAGGCGCGGATCTTGCCCGCGTGCTCCTCGGCCTCGGCCAGCTCGCGCTTCACCCCGGCGTAGAACGAGCAGCGCTTGGGGAAGACGTTGTCCTCGATGCAGATGGCCGCGATCCCCGCGCGCTCGTACTCCTGCACCGTGTAGATGACGTTGATGGCGTTGCCGTAGCCGTTGTCGCAGTCGGCGATGATCGGGATGCCCACCGTGCGGCACATGCGCGTCGCGGCCAGCAGGTTGTCGGTCATCGTCAGGATGTTGGCGTCGGGCACCCCGTGCGAGGCCGAGATCTCGAAGCCCGAGGCCCACACGGCGTCGAAGCCGGCCTCCTCGACCAGCTTGGAGGAGAGAGCGTCGTGCGCCCCGCCCACCAGCAGGGGCCCGGGGAGGGCCAGGCGCGCTCTCAAGCCCAGACCTGCGGACGGGCGCTGCGTGCTCATGCCGGCTCCTCGTGGGGGGCGGGCAGAGCCGCAAGCGCCCGACCGACCGAGGGGACGAGAATAGCGACGTGAGCGCGCAACGCACTCCCTCTCAGGGGGTGCGGAGCCGCCGCCGTCCCGGGCGCCACGAGGGCCACGGGACGGCGGGCGAGAGGTTCCGAGCCGAGGCGGGGGCACCAAGGAGAAGGCAAGCAGGCAGGTGGGAGGGTTGGGCAGGCAGGTAGGCGCCGCACACACCCACGGCTCGGACGATGTGCTTGAAAAAGAGCGACCAGCGGCCCGTCCGCAAGGTCACGGAAGTGTCACAGCACGCGGCGTTCCAGGATCCGTTTGGTCCTGCGAGGCCTAGATCTGGCCCTGCGGTGGTCGAGGTGCGTTCCGGCCCGGTAGCGGTGCGCTCGACCGGAGACTTTCCGCACGCTAGCCGGATGCGAACGCCGGTCGCAGGCCCCGTCGACCAGGAAGAAAGACTTGTCGGTCCAGAATCGGAGGGTCGTCCGGCTTCCCCTCCTTGGGGCTGCCCTGCGGCAGCAGCCGTCCCTATACTCCCCATGGAACTTCCCGTCGGTTCGCGTCCCTCGTCTACCGCCTCGGCGGTGGAGACCGCGCCCATGCGCTCATTCGCCTGGATCGTCGCCCTGGGCCTGCTGGGACTCGTCTCCCCTGTGCCGGCGACGGATGCCGACGAGGTGGCGACCGATGCCGCCGCCGACCAGAAGATCCGCCACCTCCTGCGGCGCACGACCTTCGGCGTGCGCGCGGTGGACGTCGAGGAGGTCAAGCGGCTGGGCGTGGAGGCCTGGCTCGACCGCCAGCTCGACCCTGAGGCGATCCCCGACCGCGAGGTGGACGATCGCCTCCAGGGCTACGAGTCGCTCAAGCTCTCCGGGCCCGAGTACTGGCGCATGCTCGAGGAGCGCGCGCCCCGCGAGGGTCCCCCCGGCCCGGGCGAGGACCGCATCGCCGCGGCGCAGCGCCGGCAGGCCGAGCTCAACCGCCTGCGCGAGATGGCGGCCCGCGAGGTCCCGGCCTCGGTGCTGCTGCGCGCGGTCTACAGCCAGCGTCAGCTCCAGGAGGTGATGCTCGACTTCTGGCGCAACCACTTCAACGTGGACGTCTCGAAGGACGACGTGCGCTACTACGTGGCGGAGTGGGAGGGCCAGGTGCTCCGCAGGCACCTGTGGGGCAGCTTTGAGGACCTCCTCCTGGCCACGGCCAAGCATCCGGCCATGCTCTTCTACCTCGACAACCACGTCTCGCAGGCCCCGCTGGCGCGTGCCGACCGCGTGCTGCGCGGGCGCGACGAGGGTCGCACCAACGGCCTCAACGAGAACTACGCCCGTGAGCTGATGGAGCTCCACACCCTGGGCGTGGACAACGGCTACGAGCAGGACGACGTGATCCAGCTCGCCATGGTGCTCACCGGCTGGTCCATCGGCAACGGGGCGGCCGACCGCGGCACGTTCGTCTTCCGCGAGGGCTACCACTCCCGCGGGCCCAAGAAGGTGATGGGCAAGACGGTCAAGAGCGAAGGCGTGGACGAGGGCGAGGACATGGTCCGCTACCTCGCCGGCCACAAGAACACGCGCCAGTTCGTGTGCACCAAGCTGGTGCGCTTCCTCGTGGCCGACAACCCGCCCGAGGGCCTCGTGGCGGCCGGCGTGGAGGCCTGGGGCAAGAGCAAGGGCAACCTGCGCGCCGTGACGAAGGCGATCCTCACGCACCCCGACTTCTACGCGCCGGCCAACGTGCTGACGAAGGCCAAGACCTCGTAGACGAAGCACTTGATGAAATCGGTTCAAGTGGTGGTAGTGGTGACGCTGATGAAAACGATGCAGAGGAGGCCATCAATGACTCAGAAGATGCCATTGATGAAGCTCAGCAAGAAATCGACGACTCTAACTCCAGCGCAAGCAGAATTAACGAAGCTGAGGATTTGCTCCAGGAAGCCGAAGATGCTCTCGATGAAGCAAACGAGGCATTTGACGACGGAGATTGGGAGGAGGCAGTAGCGGAGGCAGAAGATGCGACAGACTTTGCTGACGAAGCAATAGATGCGCTCTAGTAGAGCAG
>JANOFW010000170.1:0-6793 GCA_031413835.1 Planctomycetia bacterium | reverse complement strand
GCCTTGGCCTTGGTGGCCGTGGTGCTGGTGGAGCCCACACTGCGCACGTACTGCTTCGAGGCGTCCTTGCGGACCTGGTAGTCCCACGGCGTATGCGTGCCTGTGGTCAGGGTGGTATGCAGGAAGAGGCGGCGACCACCGCAGGGACGCCGGTTCCACCACATCCACTGACCCACGCCGGCTCACCGGTCGTCCAACGTCCATTGCCGGGATGGCGGGGGACGGCGACGACCGTCCGGCCGCAGGTCACCCGACCGCGATGTGGGATCCCGCGCGCTGCGTGGATCCCTACGGACTCCGCGGGCCGCCACAAGGGCGGCCCCTACTCCTGAACCCGCGCCCCTACGAGGCTTTCACTTCGCTCACGAGGGCCATCAACGTCTTCTTGGCGTCGCCGAAGAGCATCATGGTCTTGTCGTCGTAGAAGAGCGGGTTGTCGATGCCGGCGAAGCCCGAGGCCAGGCTGCGCTTCAGGATGATCACGTTCTGCGCCTTGTCGGCGTCGAGGATCGGCATGCCGTAGATGGGGCTGCCCTTGTCGGTGCGCGCCACGGGGTTGACCACGTCGTTGGCGCCCACCACCAGCGCCACGTCGGCGCTCTCGAAGAGGGGGTTGACCTCCTCCATGTCGAGCAGCTGGGCGTAGGGCACGTTGCTCTCGGCCAGGAGCACGTTCATGTGGCCGGGCATGCGGCCGGCGACGGGGTGCACGGCGAACTTCACGTCCACGTTCTTCTTCTCGAGCAGGTCGGTCAGCTCCTTGACGACGTGCTGCGCCTGGGCCACGGCCAGACCGTAGCCGGGGACGATGATGACCGAGCGCGCGTTGCCCAGCAGCACCGCGGCATCCACGGCGCCGTAGCCCTTGACGCTCTTCTGCGGCGTGCCGCTCACCGCGCCGCCCTCGCCGGTGCCGAAGGCGCCGAAGAGCACGTTGGCGAGCGAGCGGTTCATGGCCCGGCACATGATCACGCTCAGGATGATGCCGCTGGCGCCCACCAGCGCGCCGGCCACGATGAGCACGTCGTTCCTGAGGATGTAGCCGGTGGCCGAGCCCGCCACGCCCGAGGCGTTGAGCAGGGCCAGCACCACGGGCATGTCGGCCCCGCCGATGGGCGCCACGAAGAGCACGCCGAAGGCCAGCGCCAGCACCAAGGCCGCCACCAGCCAGCCGATGGCCGCGGGGTCGGCCATGAAGAGGAAGCAGCACACCACGGCCAAGAGGAGCAGCAGCGCGTTGAGCGCGCGCTGGCCGCGGAAGACGAACGGCGCGGAGCCCACCAGGCCCTGCAGCTTGGCGAAGGCGCCCATGCTGGCGGCGAAGGTGGCCCCGCCGAGCAGCACGCCGCCCAGGCCGGTGACCAGCGTGCGCGCGGCGCCCTCGCCGGCCCCGTAGTGCAGGCCCTCGGCCACCGAGACCAGCGCCGCCGCCAGGCCGCCCAGGCCGTGGAGCAGCGCCACCATCTGCGGCATGGCGGTCATCTCGACCTTGCGCGCCAGCACCCAGCCGGCCGCCGTGCCCAGCGCCATGGCCCCGACGATCGCCAGGATGCGGCCGGTGCTCGGGCCCGCCCAGGCGGCGTCGCCCGAGAGCAGCGCACGCGTGTCGCCGTCGCCGACCAGGACGCTGGCCAGGGCCGTGCCGACCGCGATCAACATGCCCAGGATGCTGAGCGAGTTGCCCATGCGCGCCGTGCGCGGCCCCGACTGGGCCCTCAGGCCCAGGATGAAGAGCACCGAGGCGACCAGGTAGAGCAGGCGGGCGACGTCGAGGCTCACGACGCGTCCTTCCCGCTCTTGCGGGGCGGATCCTGCTTGCGGCGGAACATCTTGAGCATGCGGTCGGTGACCAGGAAGCCGCCCACCACGTTGACGGTGGCCAGGCCCACCGAGACGATCGCCAGTGTGGCCTCGGCGGCGCCCTGGGCGATCGCGCCGACGATGATGGCGCCCACGAGGATGATCCCGCAGATCGCGTTGCCCACCGACATCAGCGGCGTGTGCAGCAGCGTCGGGACGCGCCGGATGACCTCGAAGCCCACGAAGGTGGCCAGCACGAAGACCAGCAGGCCGTCGAGGCTGCTGGAGGCGGCGAGGCAGGGGAGCAGGGGCGACGCGGCGCTCATCGCACGCCCTCCAGCGCCAGCGCGCTCTTCACCGCGGGGTGGCGCGCCTCGCCGACGTGGAGCGCCAGCGCGCCGGCGGTGATCTCGTCGGCGAGGTCGAAGTGGACGGGGGCCGCGGGGGCCGCGGGTGCCGCGCCCTCGGCGGGCGCGGGCGGCGTCAGGTGCTTGATGATCTCGTGGATGTTCTTCGACAGCATGCGGCTGGCGTCGGCGGCCATCAGCGCGGGCAGGTTGAGCGTGCCCACCAGGGTCACGTGCTCCTTGACCACCACGCGCCCCGGCTCGGTCAGCTCGCAGTTGCCGCCGGTCTCGGCCGCCAGGTCCACGATCACGCTGCCGGGGCGCATGCCGCGCACGGTCTCGGCGGAGATCAGCCGCGGCGCGGGTTTGCCCGGCACGAGCGCCGTGGTGACGACCGCGTCGGAGGCTTTCACGCGCTCGGCCAGCTTCAGCGCGAGGCGCGCCTCGGCCTCGGCGCTGAGCTTCTTGGCGTAGCCGCCCTCGCCCGTGCCGCTCTCGCCCACGTCCACCTCGATGGTGGAGGCGCCCAGGCTCTTGGCCTGCTCGCGCGCCTCGGGGCGCACGTCGTAGGCCTCCACGATGGCGCCCAGGCGCCGCGCCGTGGCGATGGCCTGCAGGCCCGCCACGCCCACCCCGATCACCAGCACGCGCGAGGGGGGGATGGTGCCGGCGGCGGTCATGAGCATGGGGAAGAAGCGGCCCATGTGCTGGGCCGCCAGCAGCACGGCGCGGTAGCCGGCCACCGTGCTCATGGAGGAGAGCGCGTCCATGGACTGGGCCCGGGTGATGCGCGGCACCAGGTCGAGCGCGAAGACGCTGACGCGGCGCTTGACCAGCGCCCGCACGGCCTCCACGTTCTGCGCGGCCCACAGGAAGCCGACCAGGGCCACGCCCTCCGGCAGGCGCTCCACCTCGGCCACGCTGGGGGGCTGGATGCGTACCACGAGGTCGGCGCCGGCGAAGAGGCGCGCGCCCTCCTCGACCGCGGCGCCCGCGGTCCGGTAGGCGGCGTCGAGGTGACCTGCTGCCTCTCCGGCGCCCTGCTCCACGGTGACGGAGTGACCGCCCTTCACTAGGCGCTGCGCCACCTCGGGCGTCAGCGCCACGCGCGTCTCGCCCGGGGCACGCTCCTTGACCACCGCGATGTGCAAGCGCCTGACCTCCAAGCGGTTCCCCCTTGTAGCGGCAGAGGGGCCGGATGGCGCGGGCTGCGCCCGGGGGGGAGTTCGGACCCTAGGTCGAGGGCGTGAGGCGCGCGGCGAGCCAGGCGCGCACGCGGTCGGCGGCGGGGACGAGCACCGCGTGGCCGCCGGGGAGGTCGAGACGCTCGACGTCGAGGCCCGCTTCGGTGAGGGCGGGGAGCAGCGCGTCCATGTAGCCCGACACGTAGGCGTGGTCGCGCCGGCCCGTGACCCAGAGGGCGGAGAGGCCGCGCAGCGTGGAGAGGCGCGGGCGCAGGGGCTGGCGCACGCCGCCGGCCAGGGCGACGACCGCCGCGGCTCGCGAGGGATGCTCGAGCAGCCAGTGGATCCCGACGCCCACGCCTTGGCTGAAGCTGAGCACGGCCGTGCGCCGCGGGTCGAGCGCGTGCTCGGCGTGGGCGGCGGCCCAGGCGGCCTCGATCAGGCGCGTGTTCCTCGCGTCGGCCTCCTCGCGCCGCGGATCGGCGATCCAGGCGAAGCCCACGCCCCCCGCCGCGGGGCCGCCCTCGGCCTTCGGCTCCCGGTAGAAGCTCAACGGGCCTTCGGGGGCGAGCACCACGGCGTGGGGGGGCGCGACGAGCCGCGCGTAGGCCGCCATCTCCTCCGGAGGCTGGCCGTAGCCGTGGAGCGCGAGCACGCAGGCCGCGGGCCCCGGCGGGAGATCGGGCGGCAGGTCGAGCCTGTAGTAGCCCGTCGCGGCGAAGGCGACCGACCGCGTCGCCGGGGCGCGCTCGGCCATCGCGCTAGCAGCAGCCGCTGGAGGGCGGCCCGGACCCGTCGAGCGCGTTGATCTTCGCGACGCGCGCAGCGTGGCGGCCGCCTTCGAAGGGCGTGGCGAGCCAGGTCTCGGCCAGGCGGATCATGGCGTGGTGCGAGAGCAGGCGGGCGCCGAAGCAGGCGATGTTGGCGTCGTTGTGGCGGCGCGACATCTCGGCGGTGAAGCCGTCGGTCACCACGGCCGCGCGGATGCCTGCGACCTTGTTGGCCGCCATCGAGACGCCGATGCCCGTGCCGCAGAGCAGGAAGCCGCGCTCGACCTGTCCCGTGGCCACGGCCCGCGCCACCTTGACGGCCATGTCGGGGTAGTCCACCGAGGTTCCGGGCGGACAGCCCAGGTCGAGCACCGTGTGGCCGGCCTTGGTGAGCGCCTCGGCCAGGGCCTGCCGCTCGGGGACGCCGGCGTGGTCGGAGGCCAAGGCGAGGCGCACGCTAGGCACCCGCCTGCACGACGCCGCCGACGAGCAGCGCCGCCACCGCGTCGAGGCGTCGCGCCAGCCGGCGGTACTCGGCCAGGCCCTGGCCGTCCGGGTCCGGCACGTCGCGGCCCTCGGGGTCGAGCAGCAGCACGTCGCGCTCGCGGTGCGGGAAGAAGGCCAGGATCTGGTCGCGGTGGCCGCGCTCCATGCAGAAGATGCGCGAAGCCTGCTCGATCAACTCGCCGGTGACCTTCTTGGCGACGTGACCCTCGAGATCGAGCGGCTGGTCGGGCCATTCGCGCGCGATGCGGCGCGCGTTGAGCGAGGCGCGGCGGCCGGCGCGTGCTCCGACGCCGGCGCTGAGCACGCGGTAGCCCTTGGCGCCGAGCTCGTGCTCCGGCACGCCCAGGTGCTGGGCCAGACGGCGCTGGAGGATCGCGGCGGCCAGGGGGCTGCGGTCGGTGTTGCCCTGGCAGATGAAGAGGATTGTCGCGCCGTGGGGCGCCACGATGCGCGCCTCGGGGATGGCCCCCTCGCGCAGCACCGTCACCGTGCCGTCCGCGCTCACCTGGACGACGCTGCTGGGGACGCCGCCCTCGGCCGGGCCGCCGTCGATGACCAGGTCGAGACCATCGGGCAGCTGGCGCAGCACCTCGTCGGCGGTGGTCGCCTCGGGCTCGCCGGAGCGGTTGGCGCTAGGCACGAGCAGCGGCACCCCCGCGGCGCGCACGAGACCCCGGGCGAGGGGGTTGGCCGGCAGGCGGAAGCCGCACATGCGACCGTTCGCATCCGGGATCACGAGCGTCAACGGCCCGGGCCAGAAGCGCTTCATGAGCAGCCGGGCCGCCGAGTGGATGACGGGGCAGCGCTCGAGGATGGGGGCCGTGTCGGCCAGCATCATCGTCATGGGCTTGCCGCGCGCGCGGCCCTTGAGCGCGTAGAGCCTCTCGACTGCTTCCGGGCGCTCGGCCGAGACCGCGATCCCGTAGACCGTCTCGGTGGGGAAGGCCACCAGGCCGCCTGCGCGCAGGATCGCCCCGGCCCGCGCCAGCTCGTCTTCCTGGGCAGCGCGATCGAGCACGCGGAGGACTTCCGTGGTCATGGCTGGCACCCTACCAGCCGCCCCCGCCACGACCACCTGTCGCGAGGGGATGGGTACTGGGTCAGGTTGGCCTCGATGGTCAGCCGGTGGCACACCGACCTGCCGGACGGAGCGCGCCGCAAAGCGGGCGACGACGCCGCGTAGTCTGTCTACGTCAGGAGGAGCCGGCGCAGCGCCGCGCCCGCTCCGGCAGGTCGCCCGCACGCGGGCACTCCAATCTGACCCACTACGGGGCGGTCTCTGCCGTAGGCTGCTAGCGCATGGAGGAGCGCACCCCCGACCAGCCCACCACCCAGGGACTCGCGTTCCTTGGCGCCGTCGCCGGCGGCCTGGTGCACGAGATCCGCAACCCGCTCTCGGCCATGAGCATGACCCTCCAGCTGCTGGAGGAGGACTGGCCGGAAGGCGAGGGCGACGAGCGCGAGCGCCGCACGGCCCGGCGCCTGCGCACGGTGCGCCTGGAGGTGGGCCGGCTCTCCTCGATCCTCGAGGACTTCCTGCGCTACGCGGGCATCCGGCGCCTGGACCTGCGCGAGGCCGACCTCAACCGCGTGCTCGAGGAGGTCTGCTCGTTCATCGCGCCGGAGTGCGCGCGCGCCGGAGTCGAGCTGGCGCTCTTCCCCGACCGCAACCTGCCGCTCCTGCCCCTGGACGAGCGTCTGCTCAAGCAGGCGCTCCTCAACCTGCTGCTCAACGCCGTGCAGGCCATGGAGGAGATGCCCGCCGAGGCCGAGGCGGCCCCGCGCGTGAAGCAGCTGATCGTGCGTTCGCGCCTCGAGGGCGACCAGGCGCGCGTGGACGTCATCGACACCGGCCCCGGCATCCCCGAGGACTGGAAGGAGCGGGTCTGGCAGGTCTACTTCAGCCGCAAGAAGGGCGGCAGCGGCCTGGGGCTCCCCACCGCGCGGCGCATCGCCGAGGAGCACGCCGGGAGCCTCGTGTTCGAGACCGCGCTCGGCAAGGGCACGGACTTCATCCTGCGTTTGCCCCTGGCGGGCCCGCGCCGCCCCTGAACTCGGTCGGGGGGGGGGGGGGGGGGGGGGGGGGGGGGCGGCGGGGGCGAGGTGGGGGGGGTGGGTGGGGGGGGCGGGGGCGGGGGGGGGGCCGGCCCGGCCGGGGGGCCCCCGGGCGGGGGGGGAAGGGGGG